>JAFXOB010000084.1 GCA_017529005.1 Elusimicrobiota bacterium | reverse complement strand
TAACGCATTACTTCCTGCTACTATACTTGCTATATTTAATGTATCTGCTGTCGTCGTTTCTCCCAACTCTACATCCAATTTCAAATTCCATGTCGCTGCTGTTATACTTACTCCGTTTACATTCCCTATTTGTCCGTTGTCACTGATATCCAACGTTGAACCTGTTCCTATTTCCAACGTTGATGTATTATCCAAATATTCTTCTTTCTTTAATTTAAGTGTTTTTGTTAAGTTTACATTGTTCCCGGATACCGTTGTACTTATTGTTACTTCACCGGTATTTATATTCATTATTCCGTTTGTTCCGCTTACCTTATAACTTACTGTTCCTCC
This sequence comes from Elusimicrobiota bacterium, assembly GCA_017529005.1. Taxonomy (GTDB): domain Bacteria; phylum Elusimicrobiota; class Endomicrobiia; order Endomicrobiales; family Endomicrobiaceae; genus Ruminimicrobiellum. Next base: position 1,659 of record JAFXOB010000084.1, on the reverse strand, counting down.
AGTCACATTATATGTTCCATTATTATTTGCTATCGCTGCTTTCATATTATCCGCATTTGATGTTATTGTTCCGCTGTTTGCTATCGCATTTACACTTTCTATTGTCCCTTCGTTTTCTATTGTTCCGCTATTGGTTATGTCTGTCGTTTTTATTTCTCTGTTTGCATCATTCGTTAATTTTCCTGTTACTTCTACTTCTTTCTGTGTTATTTTTGCATCATTTTCTACTTCGCCTGTTATCTCTAATCTTCCACTATCTCCACTTATTTCATTTATATTCTTTCCACCAGTAAATTCTACTAATCCTACATTTACTATTCCATTCGTCTCATTTGCTTTTATTGCACTTGCATTAGTTGTAATTTTTCCGGTTGTCGTTACTTCTAAATTATCCGTTACCGTTATTGCTTCTTCATTTTCATTATTGTTCGTTAATGTTCCTCTTACTGTTATATCTTTTTGATTTATTGTACTTGCTGTTCCGTTTACTAATTCCGCTCCGCCTTCTATTGCCGTTGCTCCGGTTCCGTCTATTCCACCTTCTATCGTCGTCGTTCCGCTTCCAAATGTTAAACTTCCTTCATTATATATATCGTTTGCTTGTCCACTTGCTGTGTTTCCACTAAATACAGAGCTGTTGATTGTCATCGTTGATGCATTGTATATCGCTCCACCTTTATCACTTGCCGTATTTGCCGTAAATGTTGATCCCTCTATCAATATCGCTCCCGATTTACCGTTGCTGTCTTGGTCTCCACTGTTGTATATCGCTCCTCCGTTTACTGCTTGGTTGCTTTCAAATTTACTGTCTCCTATATATACATAGCCTTCTGCATTATTACTGTTATAAAAATAATTATTTATCGCTCCACCATTCCCTGCTGCTTGGTTTCCTGTAAATTCACTCTCTGTTATATCTATCTTTGCTCCCGAATTATCTACTCCTGCTCCTGCTTTTCTTGTCCCTATCGCTCCGGCTGATACTGCTGAACTGTTATCTTTAAATGTGCTCTTTTCTATCTTTACTGTTCCTTCCGATCCTATAAACAATGCTCCTGATCCATCTGAATCTGTTGCAGCACTCGTTGCTTTATTCCCTTCAAATGTTATATTCGTTAATTCTCCTTTCTTAAATAATCCCAATGCTCCAAGTTCTTCTCCTTCATTGTTCTTGAACTCTACATTAGTCATCTTTACATCACTTTTTGTCCCTGCATATATCGCTCCGGCATATACCGCTTTATTGTTCTCAAATAACGTATCTTCTATTTCCGCTTGCCCTGATATATCTATTGCTCCTGAAAAAACTTCCGATTTGTTTCCTGTAAATGTTGACTTCTTTACTACCAATGTGCTTTCTTTCGTTGTTTTTATCGCTCCGCCTTCCGCTCCACTTTGTTTGTTTTCATTATTCTTAAATACTACATTCTCTACTTCTAAACTTCCTCCGTCTTGCACCATTATCGCATTATTAAATCCTGAATATTCCGCTACATCTTTTACTGTTAACTTCTTATCTCCTGTCTTTATTCCTTCTAATGTGTTCCCTGTTCCAGGTGTCGCCGTTAATGTGTTCCCTCCTCCTACTATCTCCAAATCACTCTTCAATGTGTTTGTACCGTTTATCCATGATGTTACTGTGTCATCTTCCACTACTTC
>JAFXOB010000012.1 GCA_017529005.1 Elusimicrobiota bacterium | reverse complement strand
TTTTTAGGCCTTGAAATGATTACCACCGGAATATTTTTCTTTTTATGCTTTTCAACAGGAGCTATGTTTGCGATGGTGTTTTCTTTACTCGGTGCAACATTTCAAACGGAATTAATTATTTTCTGTGCCGTAACATTAGGTTCTTTAATGCTTATAAGACCATTATTTAAAATGTATATTGCAAAGAAAAAAATAGAAACAAATGTTGACTCTTTAATAGGAGCTCCGGCAATTGCTATAGAAAAAATTAAAAAAAACGGTAAAGGTAAAATAAAAGTTGCAGGTGAAATTTGGCTTGCCGTATCTAAAGATAAAGAAGATATCGATTTTGGTGAGGATGTGGTAATAGAAGCTGTTGCCGGAACGAAATTGGTTGTACGAAAGGATAAAGAATTGGAAATTAAAGAAAAATAAAATATAAGGAGGAAACAATGGTAGCTTTATGGATTGTAGCATTAATTGTTTTATTTATTTTCGTAGCAAACACAGTAAGAATTGTTCAACAGTATGAAAAAGGTTTAGTGGAAACATTAGGTAAATATTCAAGAACGGTAGGAGCCGGTGTAACGGTAGTTATTCCGATATTTCAAACATTAAAAAAAGTTGATATGAGAGAACAGGTTATGGATGTTGCACCTCAAAATGTTATTACAAAAGATAATGTTACAGTAACCGTAGATGCTATTATATATTTTCAAATCACAGACCCTGTAAGAGTAGTATATAATGTAGCAAACTTTGCTATGGCAGCACTTAAACTTGCACAAACAAATTTAAGAAATGTTATAGGTGATATGGAACTTGATTCTACACTTACATCAAGAGAAAAAATTAATAATCAGTTAAGAGCGGTTATGGATGATGCTACGGACAAATGGGGAGTAAAAATTACAAGAGTTGAAATACAAAAAATTGATCCGCCGAGAGACATTACCGAATCCATGTCTAAACAAATGAAAGCGGAAAGAGAAAAAAGAGCAAACATTTTGGAAGCAGAAGGTTTTAGACAATCTGCAATATTAAAAGCAGAAGGAGAAAAGCAAGCCGTTATTTTGGAATCGGAAGCTAAAAGGCAAAAATCAATTTTGGAAGCAGAAGGTCAGGCTGAAGCAATTAAAAGAGTTGCCGATGCACAAAAATATGAAATAGATACTGTTTATAATGCAATACACCAAGGTAATCCTACAAATGATTTGTTAGCAATAAAATATATGGAAACATTAGGTAAAGTTGCAGATGGTAAAGCAAGTAAAATATTTTTACCTTTGGAAACAAGTGGTGTTACAGCTTCGCTTGCCGGTATAGCGGAACTATTTAAAGATAAAAAAGAAAATGATAAGAAATAGTCAATTGTAAAAAAAATGTGAAATTCAAATTCTTTTATTGACATTCATTGTTTTTTTTATTAGACTATAGCAGTATCGCGAAAAAGCGTTAAATTAAAGAAGTATAAAATTTAAATGGGGGTAGTAAAAATGAAGAAGTTTTTTGGTTTGTTGGTAGCAGCGTTGTTTGTTAGTAGTTCTGCTTTTGCAGGTACGGTTACAGATGTTTATTTAGGTATTGCAGATTTCACAAATTCAGGTACGGCAGATTTCCATTTTAATCTTAAAAATGTAAGTGGTGATGCAGCTGTTTCAGATTCTACAATCAGATGGACAAGTGCAGATGCATTTAACACAACATCAGCAGATAAATGGGTAAGAGCAGATCAATATGCAGAAGTTGTAGCAAATGTTACAAAAGCAGGTTTCAATGTTTATATGTATCAAACAAACGGACAATCTACAGATTATAAAGCTGTAACACCAAGAACAAATGCAGATGGTTCAAAACCTGTTAGCGGTTTGGTTAACAAAGCAAAACAAGGTGGAGATTTCCAAGGTTATGCACCTTTAGCATTCTCTTTTGTTCCTACAAAGAATGCTTCTATAACATTTGACGGAAACGAAGGAACACCTTCAGATTCAAGAGCAAACAGATTTTTCTCAGACCAAGGCGATAAAAAAGCTGATGGTTCATCAAGCTTCAATAAAAACTATACTCTTATAGCAAGTCTCTGTGGTCCGGTATTTGGTCCTTTTGATAAAGACGGTAACCTTGCACCATGGTGCTCAAAAGATGTATCAAACAAAACAGCATATATGTATTTCTTTGGTAACTTCCACGATATCGTAGGTGGAGATATTTACGGAACAGATCAAATCAAGATTAAACAAGTTACAGAGTAATTCGTAAGTTTATATAGTTGGGGTATGTGTAAAAG
>JAFXOB010000011.1 GCA_017529005.1 Elusimicrobiota bacterium | reverse complement strand
TATTTTTAATATCCTGCAAACCTTTTTGTGTTAAATCCAACAACTTAAAATCATTTAATCTTAAAAATAACGCATTAATCGTAAAATCGCGTCTTAAAGCATCTTGTTCCAATGTACCTATTTTTGTTTGCGGATTTCTTGAATTTTTTTCATAATACTCTTGTATAGGCATTATAAATTCTATTTCTTTGTTATCTATAATAAGTTTTGAAGTTGCAAATTTATCAAATGTAACTGGAGGATGTATTTTTAATTCTTTTGATACTATTTTTGAAAATTCTATACCGGCGTTTTCACCTTCAACCATAATATCCAAATCATTAGGTTCCCTGTTTAGAATTATATCCCTAACAAAACCGCCTACTGCATAAATTATAAAATTATTATCTTTTGCTATCTTTATAAGACTGTTAACTATTGATTTATATTCTGTAGGACAATTTAAAATATTCATTTTTATATTCTAACATAAAAATGTACAAACGACAACAAATACATAAAAAAACATGTCCGTATTTTTTGTACAATTACTAATTTAGCATAAGAAACTACTCTGCTTGCTCAGAAAAATCATCAGTTATTATAGGTTGGCTTGTTGTTGATCCTACCAATGTTAAAGATTTACCATTGTATGCCGATGTTGTAGCCGTAAATTTACCTGTTGTATCATTTTTGGTAATAGTATAAGATGTAAAATATTTATTTTTCCTAAAATCTACACCCAATTTTGTACTTTTGTTTTCTGCAGATGTTGTTACATAAAAAGAGCCGGTTCTATGTCTATAACTTTGTTCTCCCATATTTATATCACTCAACATATTTCTCCCTTCGGTAGCAATACCTTTTTTTACAGCTACTCTATAAGAAGTTATTGAAATAACAGCTAATATAGCAATAACTATTAAAGCTCCTACCAATTCAACAAGGGTATAACCATTTCTTTTATTTTTCATAATCTTTGAAACTCCTAAATTATAAATAAAATATAAATCAAATTTTAATATAAAAGTATTATATAAAAAATTTACTCTGGTATCAAAAGATTATATTAAAAAACGGAGAGAGAGGGATTCGAACCCTCGATAGAGTTTCCTCTATAGCAGTTTTCGAGACTACCGCCTTAAACCAACTCGGCCATCTCTCCAAAAAAAAAGCAGGGCTATATAACCAAAACAATAACTTTGCCCTGCTCAAAACAAAAGCTAATCAACTTTACCAGTAAAATCATCGATAATTTCGGGATCTGCCGTTAAAGAACCCTTTAATGTTATAGCATGTCCGTTATATTCGTTTGTTCTTACTATAAATTCACCGGTCTCGTCATTCTTATATAAAGTTTCATATGAGGTAAAATATTTATTATTCCTAGCATCAACACCAAAACTTGCACCATATTGCTGACCGGCAGTACCGGCATAGTATTGTCCGTTCCTTGAATAATAAATCTGCTGTGCAGCATTTATTTCACCTAATAAAGCCTTACCTTCCGTAGCAATACCTCTTTTCACATACCCTCTGTATGCAGGAATAGCTATAAGTGCTAATATTGCAACTATTATTAAAGCAATTATTAACTCTGTCATAGTAAAACCATATTTATTATTCATTATTATTACCTCTGTTAAAATAAAAGACTTCTCAACATATAATAGTTTACTATAAACTTTTTAATTTTGCAATAATATTTTGTTTAAAAATTCAAATAACCATATATTTTTGAAATTTTCTTATTATATGGGTATGAGTTTAAATATTTGTAAACTAACAAATTTAAAAAATCTTTTTGTTCTATCATCTTTTCTTTATTACTGATACAATAATTGTATAAAGTAATTATATATGTTTCCAAATATCTCGGATTTTTTGAAATGTCAGCAGCTCTATTCAAATATTCTATTTCCTGTTCTTTTGGCATATTTTTAGAAAAAACATAATATTTCCAAGACATAACGTTTTTATAAGAAAAAAATATTGAACAAATTATTAATATACAAAAAACAAATTTAACTAATAAATTATTGTTAAGGCTGAAATGTCTTTTGTCTTTATGAAAAGAGAGAGAACATAATAGAGCTAAACAAATAAAAAACAACATTGCATTTGCAGGAATATGGAAATGAAAATCAACAAAACTACCTATACAAATTGAACAACAAGCAGAAAATAAACCGATAAACAAAATTTTTTTCTTATTCGATAAATGTTTAATTCTTTTTAAAAGTAAATATATTATTATAAAAACAAGCAATAGAAATATTGTATAAATCGGATATCCTATATCCAATAATAATTCTAACCAATCATTATGTAAATATTCCGGATATGCATTCAAATCTTCATTTAAATATTTATCCGTTAATACGGGAAAGGCAGCAAAACCTATTCCTGTAATAGGATAATCTTTTAAAATATCAAAAGACATATCATAAAGTTTTAACCTTGTTTGTTCCGATGTTCCGGTAATTCTTTGACTATATTCATTAATTGCATCCATATTTTTATATATAATAAAAGATGATGCCATCATAATAACAGAGATAATTATTATTTTTAAGATTTTTTCTTTAAAATTTTTCGAAAGATGATAAGCATATAAGTATGAAAAAATAAAGATTGATACAAATGTTGCTAACATTGCTCCTCGTGAACGTGTTACAATAACACTTATTAATAACATAAAAGATAATATCGTGTTTACTATTTGAACAACAACAAATTCACTTTTTTTATTGTGAACTAAATATTTTTGATATTTCAAGAAATTATAAAATATTAAAGATAAAGATATGAAGAAAGATATAGATAAAAAAATTCCGGCATTATTTCTATTGGTAAATGGTCCGAAATTTCCCAAGCTTCCCGTTCCTAAAAAAAACTTTACATATTCTCCTTTAGGAAAACATAACCCTATAAATACAACAATAGCTGCAACAACCATTGTCAGATATAATATTTTTTTTATTTTCTCAAACTTATAAAATAATTGAGTTGCAATAATAAAAAACACCATATATGTAAATATGCCGTTAAGTTCTTTTAATGTATTATACGGAGAAACCGTAAATGGTATTAAGTTTTTTTGCTGAACTATATTATGATGATTTAATAATTGTATAATAGCTAAAACAATAAAGATAATAAATATAAAATTTATAAATAATGCAGGCAAAGTAAATCTAAATTTTCCATTGACAAACAGCAAATATATAAAAATAAAAGATATTGCTATCTGAAAAATAAAAAATGCCCAAGGTTCTGTTCCTGCAAAACTCAAAGGCACAAAAAAAAGTAATATTGAAAACAATAAATTAATAAACATTATTCAAAGGATATCTCCGATATCGGAAATACGGGACCATCCTTACATGCCATTTTATGACTATTTTTAATTTTAACTGCACATCCCTGACAATTTCCAACACCGCAGGCCATTTTCTGCTCTAAAGAAGCATAACCCGAAATATTTTTTTCTTTTGCAATTTTCGCAACTTTTTTCATCATTGGAGTCGGTCCACAAACATATATAACACTATTTTGTTGAATTTGCTTTTCTAACAAATCCGTAACAAAACCTTTATAACCAAAAGAACCATCTTCAGTAGAAACATTTATTTTCCAACCCATTTTTTCAAATTCTTTTACACACATCAGTTCTTCTTTTTTTCTGACACCATAATATAAACTTCCTTTTGTATTTAAACTACTCGCTAAGAAAAAAATTGATGCAATACCTGTTCCACCGGCAACAAGAACAGGTTCACAATTTTCTTTTATCTCTAACGGATAGCCTTGTCCCAACGGGCCTAAAACTTTTACTTTAGAACCTACGGGTAATTTTGCCAAAATATCGGTTCCTTTACCTACAACTTTATATAAAAAAGAAACAACTCCTGTTTTTTTATCTATAGAATATATACTTAACGGCCTTCTTAAAAAAACTTTTTCTACCCCTATCATGCAAAACTGACCTGAAACAGAGACTGATGCTATCTCCTTCGATACAATTGAAAACTTATAGAAATTCAAACAAATGTTTTTATTTTCTATTATTTCTAATTGATAATCCCATCTTTTAATGTCCAAACTATTTTTCCTCCTACTATAGTCATTACTGCGCAACCTTTAAATTTTCTGCCGATAAAAGGAGAATTTTTGCTCTTAGATAAAATATCTTCCTTTTTAAATTCATATTTCTGTTCCAAATCTATAATTGTTATATCTGCAATGGAACCAATTTGCAATGAACCTCTTCCGTTTAATGAAAATATTTTTGCAGGATTTGTCGTCATTTTTGCAATTGCTTGTTCAAGAGTTAAAACTTTTTTATCTACAAGTTCACTTAATATCAAACATAATGCAGTTTCAAAACCTATAATTCCAAACGGTGCATTATCAAATTCTTTACTTTTTTCTTCTTGTGTATGCGGAGCATGGTCAGTTGCAATACAATCAATTGTTCCGTCTTTTAATCCTTCTTTAATAGCCTCAACATCTTTATTAGTTCTTAAAGGAGGATTCATTTTATAGTTTGTATCATAATTTTGAACATAATCATCCGTTAAAGAAAAATAATGAGGACAAGTCTCGCAAGTAACATTTAAACCTTTTTTCTTGGCTTGTCTGACAAGTTCTACGGAACCTGCCGTTGAAACATGTGCTATATGCAATTTTCCACCGGTAAGTTCACAAAGCATTATATCTCTTGAAACCATTATTTCTTCACTTTGGTTGGGTATTCCTCTAAGTCCGAATATCATAGAATTTTTACCTGCATTCATAACTCCGTTTTTAGATAATGCTTTATCTTCACAATGAGATATTACTGCTAAGTTAAACATTTTTGTGTAGTCCAATGCTCTTCTCATAACTTGAGAATTTGCAACAGGTACTCCATCATCACTTACAGCAACAATTCCGGCTTTTTTTAATATTCCTATCTCTGCCAATTCTTCACCTTGAGATCCTTTGGTAATGCATCCTATAGGAAAAACATTTACCTTTCCCTCTTTTTGAGCTTTCATAAGAATATACTCTACGGAAGGTGCATTATCGGTAACAGGTTTTGTATTAGGCATACAAAAAACCGTTGTTATTCCACCTTTAGCAGCTGCCATAGTTCCGGTTTTAATTGTTTCTTTTTCTTCTTGTCCGGGTTCTCTTAAATGAGAATGAACATCTATTAGTCCCGGAACTGCAACTTTATTTTTTCCGTCAATTGTTTTTTCAGGTTTAGCAGAAAGTTTTTCAACTATCTTTCCGTCTTCAATAAAAATATCTCCAACTTTATCAACTTTATATGCAGGGTCAACAATTCTTATATTTTTGATATGAATTAACATATATGTTTTCTCCCTTGTTTATTTCTTGCAAGTGCCAATAAATGTAACACTGCCATTCTAACGGCAATACCGTTTGTAACCTGTTCGTTAATAACTGCAGCCGGACTATATGCAACATCCGCAGTAATTTCAGTTCCTATATTCATTGGTCCGGGATGCATAATTAAAACATCAGGCTTTGCATTTGCAAGCCTTTT
>JAFXOB010000083.1 GCA_017529005.1 Elusimicrobiota bacterium | reverse complement strand
TATATTGTTTAAATTTATCTGATATTTCCCATTGATTTTTTTGATATATGGTAGCACACATAGGACATTTTAAATTACACCTATTTGTAAGCATCACCAACATTATTCTGGGTTTTGATTTTAATATTATTTTTTCCTGTGCAATTTCTTGTTCGTTTAAAAACAAATTGCATAAAAATTTATCTTCTTGTATTTTTGTATCTTTTAAATACTTACCGGATATTTCTATGGCTTTTTGTTTATAACCTAAAAAATTATAAATTTGTAAAAGCTTTGATACAACATTTACGTTTTCCGTATTTTTTTCCAAATATTTCTCATATAATTCAACAGATTCCTTATATTGTTTACATTCAAACAACATATCTGCTATTTCTAACAAAGCTATCATATTTGAAATATTTTTTTCTTTAACAAAATCAACTAAATCTTTAATTCTATTATTTTCTTTATAACACTTAATTATAAAATCAATTAAGTTATTATCTTCTTGATTATATTTATGCAGGTTTAAAAAAATATCAACGGCTTTATTGTATTCTTTCAACAAATATAATGTTTTAGCATATTCAAAAGATATGGAATAATCTCTTATATCAACAATTTGTTCTAATAAAGCCAAACATTCTCTATATTTTCCTGCTTGCTGTTCTATTTTAGCTTTTTCTAAAATAATTGATTTATTTTTCAATTACCATCTCCCTGTACATTCTGTTCTGCACATATCATCAGGAAATCTTTTTTCTATCATAAGTTTTCTATATTCTTGAGCAACAGAACTGTTCCAAATTTCATTTATAGAATTTTCATATATATTTCCTATTCTTTTAACACAAGAACCTGTAAGCAAAACATTTCCATCATCACATATCATCATATAATTCCAAGGCATTTTACAACATACTCTATTTATAGGAACAATTAAATCTTTTGGTTCTTCTGTTTTTATTTTTTCTTTAATTTCAATATTCTTTTCTTCTTGTTCTGTTTTTAAACTTGTATCCGTATTATCTTGTTTTGCAACAACTTCTTCAAAACTTTCGTCACCGCATGGAAGTAAAACATCTAAATCCACATTATATTTTTTAGCTCTTTCCTTTAGTACAGGTATTGCTTTATAAACATAATTTAAAGCTTCTTGATCTCTACTATCACCATAAAATATATTCTCATTTGGAGCAGAATCAAAATGTAAAGCCATTAATGATAACTGATTGAAACCTTCATTATGAGCAAGTTCCAATAAATCATAAATTTGCTTATAATTGGTTTTCATTATAACAGAATTCATTCTAATATCTTTTTTTATTCCTAAATTTTTTTTCAAATTAAATATATATCTTATATTTGAGATAACTCTTTCAAAATTAGAACCTTGTCTTATTTCTTCATATACTTCTTTTGTAACTCCATCCACCGAAAAAGTTAATTCCGTATTTTCAGCTTTAATTATTTTATTCATCCACTTTTCATTTAACACATACCCGTTGGTTATAATCTGTTGTTTCAAATTATTCCATTTACATGCTTCATCAAACATTTCTTCGAAATGTTTGTATAAAAAAACCTCTCCGCCAAGCCAAACAAGTCTTTCCATGTATGGATAATTTTCCATAACTTCTTTTGCTGTTTTATAAGGTAAATCCCATTGATTTTTCCATAAACCACAAGTTTTACATCTTATATTACATCTCGAAGTTACTGTAACCCACAATCTTTTCATCTTCGATTTTAAAACAATTTTCTTTTGTAATATTTCTATTTCATTAAGCATTGAATCCTGGGAAAATTTATCGTTAGGTACACATGATAAAGCTTTTCTTGCAATTTCTTCGGATTTTTCCTGTTGATTTGTCAAACAATATAACTCTATTAACTTTAAATATAAAAATTTATCTTGTTTTTTATCTGCAACTTTTTCGAAATATTCTATTGCTTGCTTGTATTCTCCTTTTAAAGAATATATATCTGCCAACTCAATATAAATATCTTCTTTATTACTCAATAAAGCTAACAATTGTTGTAAAATTTCAATTGCTTTTGTTAAATATCCTTGATTTTTCTTTAATCTTGCTTTTAATATCTTCAATTCTAAATTTTCTTTATCCGTATTTTCACTCATTAAAATATATTTTTCTGCCTGATTTATATCATTTTTATCAAAATATATTTTGATTAATTCCAATAAAAACATGTTTTTATTAGTCTTGTTAAATAAATCCTTCAATGTTTCTTCTGCTTTTTCATAATTCTTAGACAGGCATGCTGTTTGTGACAATTCTTTTATTGCTTCTTGATTATTATTATTACAATTTAATAGTTCTATGAAATAATCTATTGCTTTTATAGGATTATTTGACATTTTATAACTTTTAGCTATTTCCATTGTAGCTTTTTCATAATACTCTTTATTTTCTCTAATTTTAAAAAATAATTCTATTGCTTGTTCATATTGACAGTTTTTTTGATAATTATATGCTTGTTTTAATAATTTTTCCATTATTTTATCTCCAATATTTCTGTTTCCCAATCATCAAGCCATGTATGCAACCATCTTGATTCCTCACCGGGAACCATACATCTCCAACATCTGCAATTGTCTATGTCATAACATTTTTCAGAATGTTCTAATAATTTTATTGTTTTATCAAACAAATTGCCTAAATAGGTATTGCCATCACTTGAACAGCATCTGTAAGTATTACCATTAGGATAAATTCTTGCATACATTTGTCCCATTTCACATATCTTATATTTTCCTGCTTTTCTTTTCTCTTCAAATTGTTTTTGTTTTCTTTTTTGAAAGTCCTCAATTTCTTTTTTTGACCATTTTGTTTCGATATCTATATTTTTTTTATCCTTATATTTACTTTTTCTTTCTTGTCTCCATACCAATTCAGTTTTACTTTCACAATCTATATCATAAATAAAAATTTTATCTTGCTCAGTATAAGATTGCGGATATTGCCTATCTTCATAAAAACCTGAATACGGATGGACAAAAAAAGGTATATTTATTTGTTTTATTGTTTTTTTTGCCAGTGGGATATTTTCCAAAAAATCCGGATATCCTACATAAGATACAGTCGTTTTATAACCTTTTTGTTTAAGAAAATTTAATTTTTCAATAAATGTTTCAAGTTTAGTATATTCACAATGTAAACTTGCATCTATTCTTATTGTTTCCGGATCAGAAACGTCACAGAATTTATTTACATCAAAAGATAAATTTGTGTTTATTTGTAACCTGTGAAATTTTGACAATTCTTTTATTATTTCAAAGAAATCAGGATAAATACTGGGTTCTCCGCCGTCAAGTCTTATTCTTGACGATCCATATTTATCATATATATATTTCCAACTGTCAATTATATTTTCCTTTTTTCCATATCTTGCAACATTGTTAGGATTGTTTTCAAAGGTTATATCCTGTGGTTTAGGTGCATAACAATATGTGCAATTATAATTACAATTATAATGCATTCCCCAAGTAAAAAAGCATCTATATGGTGCAATTTGTCTTCTTGATTTTTCAACATTTTCAATATTTTTTATTAATTTAATTGAATTAGAATCTTCTATATTTTCCTTAAATTGTTTAAGTGTAACAATTGCAGATTTCCCGTCAGGAATAAATCTTTGAAAAATAATTTTTTGTAAATAAAGTTCTTTATTTTTAGGTTCTTTCTTTAATGCAACATCTATAATTTCTATTGCTTTTTTATACTCTTGCTTTTGTTTATATAATTTTATTAATTCAAAAACGACATATAATATATTTATTGTTTCACTATTTATTAATTTTTCAAATAACTCTATTGCTTTATCTTTTTTATCTATACAAAAATAAATATTAGCCAACTCAAATTTCACTCTATCATCATTTTTAAATTGTTTATTTTCATTAATAAACTTTTCTGCTTCAATAAAATTATTACTAAACCTATAATATTTCACTATTTCTAAAAACAGAGAAATATCATTTCTATTATTTTGAAAATCTGATAATAATTTATTTATCATTTACTATCCATTGAGATTCTATAGGGCAATAATCTCTTTCACATTCCTTACATTCACTAAACAAAGAAAAATTATCATCTCTAATTTTACCGACAGAACCATTTTTATATTGACTACATCTATCAACCGTTCCGTCAACTCTAATTACGGCATAATCTTTTCCTGCCCTACATAACTTTCCTTTAGGAGATGTATTTTGAAGTTGATATTCCATTTTCTCAGAGCCTTTATATGGGCTTAAATCTTCTATAATTTTTTTCTCTTCTTCGGAATTTAATGTAAAACCATCTCCTCTTAAAGGTAATGGTATTAATTTTATTCCTTCTTCTTTTAATTTCGCACTTCTTTCCGGCATAGCTTTTATTTGATTCGGAAAACAAACATAATATATTTGTCTGTCAGCTAAAAAATCTTTAGCTTTAACAGCCTTAACAAAGAAATCTTCAAATTTTGCCATTGACGGATGAAATGTAGCAGAAATTCTCAAATTTTCCGGAGTAAATTTATTTATTAATTTATCCACATTCCACGATAAATTTGTGCAAATATCAGGAAAATGTTTCGACGCTATAACTTCAACTATTTCATAAAAATTCGGATATACCGATGGTTCTCCTCCGGAAATATATAGATGACATTTACCGTACATATCATATATTCTGTTCCAAATTTTTCCCCACTCTTGCGGAGATAAAATTACATCAAGTTCCGGATGATCTTTCCACACTCCACAATAAGGACAATGATAATTACATCTGTGACATAAATCCCAACCGAACGTTTTCATTTATTAAATTCCTTTTTTATTTTTTTACCATCAAGAATGCCCATTCATTACAAGCACAATCGTTTGAAGGGCATGGTTCAGGTTTATCTAACAATTTAAAATTAGGATCAAATATATTTCCTAAAATTACTTGTTTTCCTTCTCTTGTTGCACCACCACACGGCAAAACTTCACCATCAGGATGAATTAAGGCATAAGTATGACCTGCATTACATAATTTACCTTTGGTTATAAACGGTTCTGTTTGAAAATTTTTATCTTCTCTTTTACCTATTGCAATTCCTATTATTTTTTTTTCTTCGTCTGTATAAGAATCAGGATATTTTTTACCATTATATGTTCCCCAAAAAGTTGAAGTTGAATAATATATATCATTATCGGCAAATAGTTTTTTTAATCTCGGTATATCTTTAATTTGAGGAGGATAAGATAAATATAATACACCTATAGACATCCCTGCTTGCCTTATTCTTTTTGCCTTAGGTAAAAATTCTTCTATTTTTGCAAATAAAGGATGAAATGTTGCTCCCATTTTAAATCTTTCTCTTACTTTACCTGTTTTATCATTTATAAGTTTATCGAAACTTCCGGACAAATTAGTCATAATGGAAACTGTATGATAATTTAATAATTCCAAAATAAAATCTTCAAAATCCGGATATATGGATGGCTCTCCTCCTGCAATTTCCAAATGACATTCACCATATAAATCGTATATTCTTTTCCAAACTTGAATTAATTTTTCAAGTCCGGGATATACACTTCTTTTTGAAAATTCGTCCCATTTCCCGTGCCACCAACAATAAGGACATCTGAAATTACAATTCCAATGTAAATCCCACGAAAATCTTATTTTGTTTTTCATTTGACAATCCACCTGAATTCACAAGGACATTTATCATGACTACAAACCATAGGTTCTTTTCTCATTTCAAAGTCCTCATTTAAAATATTTCCTATTACTATTTTCCCACCGGTTTCTTTAAAATCATGTGCACAAGGATAAACTGTTCCATCACAATCTACCCTTGCATACATTTGCCCTGCTCTGCACAATTTATTTTTACTGTCAGCTTGTTCAACTTGTATATTAGACCATTGTTTATCTTTCTCTATTAAATTTTGTGTAACACCATAAATTATTTCTTCTTCTTCTTTTGTAAAAGCTGCAGGATATTGTTTACCTTTAAAAACACCTCTAAATGGTATAGGTACAAACCTTATATTTTGAGAAGCAAACAATTCTTTTGCTTTTGGTAAAATTTTTATTTGATTAGGATGAGTAACAAAGTGTACTCTGCTATCAACTTTATATTTTTTCAGTATCATCATTTTTTCAAAAAAATCATTCAACTCTGCAAATATAGGATGAAAACTTGCACCTATAAATAATTTCGAACAATCTACCTGGCTAACCAAACTCTCTAATTTTTCTTTGCTGTAAGATAAATTTGTATCAAATGACACTTGTGCAAATTTTGTTAACTCTATTATTAATTCCTGAAAATTGGGAAATATTGCCGGTTCGCCACCTGTTATTATAATTTTTAAGTCACCATATTTATCATGTATTCTCTTATAAGCTTCTACCCATTTTGAATAATGTAGTTTAATATTCTTTTTTTCAACATAATCCCAATGTTCTGCAAAAAAGCAATAATAACATTTATAGTTACATCTGTAATGTATAAGCCAATCAAATTCTATC
>JAFXOB010000082.1 GCA_017529005.1 Elusimicrobiota bacterium | reverse complement strand
GATATGTTCTTAAAAATTGCGGTTTCATAGGTGCGGAAGATATTGAAGAATATATAAGTAAAGGCGGATATGCTTCAGCTAAAAAAGCTTGTTTGGAAATGACATCCGAGCAAATCTGTAAAGAGATGTTGGATTCAGGACTTAGAGGTAGAGGTGGAGCAGGATTCCCTACAGGTAGAAAATGGGAATTAACAAGAGTTCAACCTGGGCCTAAAAAATATGTTATATGTAACGGGGATGAAGGAGATCCCGGAGCATTTATGGATAGAAGTGTTCTTGAAGGAAATCCTCACAGCGTTATAGAAGGTATGATTATAGCTGCAAAAGCCATAGGCGCAGATGAAGGTTATGTTTATGTTAGAACAGAATATCATTTGGCTGTAGAAAGAATGAAAAATGCTATTAAAAAAGCTGAGGAAATCGGAGTATTAGGTAAAAATCTTTTCGGCTCAGATTTTAGTTTTACACTTCATGTTATGGAAGGGGCAGGAGCATTTGTATGCGGAGAAGAAACAGCATTAATCGCTTCAGTTGAAGGTAAAAGAGGTATGCCAAACCCAAAACCACCTTTCCCGGCACAACATGGTTTATATGGTAAACCTACAGTAATTAATAATGTTGAAACTTTATCTACAGTCCCATTAGTAATAAGAGACGGTGCAGATTATTATAAGAAAATTGGTGTTCCAACATCTACCGGAACAAAAACATTTGCTATAACCGGTTATGTTAAAAACACAGGTCTTATAGAAGTTCCTTTCGGAACAACATTAAGAGAAATATTGTTTGATATCGCAGGCGGAGTTACCGATGATAAAGGCAACGTTTCCGAAGATGCATTTAAAGCAGTTCAAATCGGTGGACCTTCAGGTGCTTGTTTAACAAGAGAACATCTTGATTTACCTTTGGATTTTGATTCATTAAGAAAAGCAGGTGCAATGGTAGGTTCTGGCGGACTTGTTGTTATGAACACAACAACTTGCATGGTAAACACAGCAAAATTCTTCATGCAATTTACACAAAGTGAATCTTGCGGTAAATGTGTTCTTTGTAGAGAAGGAACAAAACAAATGTTGATGATGCTTGAAGATATAACCGAAGGTAGAGCTGACGAAAATACAATTCCTTTACTTGAACAGTTAGCAAATGCCGTTAGAGTAGGTTCCCTTTGTGCTTTAGGTAAAACAGCACCAAACCCAGTATTATCTACTTTAAAATATTTCAGAGATGAATATGATGCACATGTTAAGGAAAAAAGATGTCCGGCAGGAGTATGTTCAAGCTTAACACAAATTACAATCGACCAAACAAAATGTATCGGTTGTACGGCTTGTGCAAGAAAATGTCCTGTAGGGGCTATTAAAGGTGCAGTAAAACAAAAACATTCTATAGACCAAAGTTTATGTGTAAAATGCGGTGCTTGTGTTGCAACATGTAAATTTGGTGCTGTGAAGAGAGGATAATATATGGAAAAAACATTAACTATTAACGGTAAAAAAGTTTCTTTTGATAAAGAGAAAAATCTTTTAGAAGTTATAAGGAAAGCAAATATAGAATTACCTACATTCTGTTACCATTCAGAACTTAGCACTTATGGTGCTTGCAGATTATGTTTGGTAAATGTAGAAAAAAGAGGTCTTGTCCCTGCATGCTCAACTCCTGCAGAAGATGGTATGGTAGTTGTAACCAACAGCAACGAAATAAGAGAATTAAGAAAGATAATAGTTGAATTATTGCTTGCAAACCACGACAGAGAATGTACTTCTTGCCACAAGAGTGAACATTGTCAACTTCAAACTCTTGCAAGAAGATTAGGAATACAATCTGTAAGATACAAAAAAATAGTAAAAGATACACCTAAAGATTTCTCAACACCATCATTAGTTAGAGATCCTAACAAATGTGTACTCTGCGGTGATTGTGTAAGATTCTGCGAAGAAATTCAAACTGTAGGCGCAATAGATTTCTCGTTCAGAGGATCACATGCAACTGTTAGCCCAAGTTTCGGAAAAGATCTTGTAGCTTCGGAATGTGTTTATTGCGGTCAATGCACAAGAGTATGTCCTACCGGTGCATTAACAATAAAATCCGATGTAACAAGAGTTTGGAGTGCTTTAGGCAACAAAGATAAAAAAGTTGTTGTAGCAATTGCACCTGCAGTAAGAGCTGCAATCGGTGAAGCTTTCGGAATAGCAAAAGAGTCGGGAACCGAAGCTGCAGGAAAAATGGTAACAGCCTTAAAATCTATGGGATTCTTTAAAGTATTTGATGTCTCTTTCACTGCGGATTTAACAATTGTTGAAGAAGCAAACGAATTTGTTGAAAGATTTACAAAAGGTGAAAAATTACCTCAATTTACATCATGTTGTCCTGCATGGATAAAATTTACGGAACAATATTATCCTGATATGATAAAGAACCTTTCAAGTTGTATGTCTCCTCAAGGAATGTTCGGTTCATTAGCAAAAGAGATGTTACCTAAAATGTATGGAATAAAGAGAGAAGATTTGGTAGTAGTTTCAGTTATGCCTTGTACGGCAAAGAAGTTTGAAGCTACAAGACCTGAACTTTCACAAGACGGAATTCCTGATACAGATATAGTTTTAACAACACAAGAACTTGCAAGAATGATAGAAGAATCAGGACTTTCTTTTGCAAATCTTGAACAATCCGCATTTGATATGCCGTTAGGATTTAAGACCGGTGGTGGTGTTATATTCGGTAATTCCGGCGGTGTTGCAGAAGCTGTTTTAAGAAATGTATTATCTAAAGAAAACTCTAACGACACAGACGAATTTGCATTTATCAGAGGCGAAGAAGGTATAAGGGAAGCTAACTTGAAAGTAGGTGACAAAGATTTAAGACTTGCTGTTGTTTATGGATTAGGTAATGCAAGGAAAGTTATAAAACAAATTAAGAATAAAGAAAAAGAATATGATTTAATAGAAGTTATGGCTTGCCCAGGAGGTTGTATCGGTGGAGCAGGTCAGCCTGTATACGATAAACTTGAAGTAAGAAATAAGAGAACAAAATGCCTTTATGAAAATGATAGTGTGTTAGAACTTCATAAACCGCAAGATAACCCTTATGTTCAACAAGTTTATAAAGAAATTTTGGGAGCTGTTGGTGGAGAAAAAGCTCATGAAATATTGCATACATTTCATGTAAACAGAAGAAGAATAACAGAAAAGCCTTTCTTAATTCAAGCTGCAACAGATGCAAACAGTGTTAATGTAAACGTTTGTTTTGGAACAGGTTGTATGTTAAGAGGTTCTCAAAAGATATTAAAATCCATACTTGATTTTGTTGAAAGCAAAAAAATTGCAGATAAAGTTGAAGTTAAAGCATCTTTCTGTTTTGAAAGATGTTCAAGAGGACCTGTAGTAAGTGTAGGCTCTACGGTAATAGAGCAAGCTACACCTGAAAAAGTAGCAAAAGAAATAGAAAAAAATTTAAAATAATTTTTTCTTGATACAAAAAAAAGCACACATAATAAAGAATTTATTATGTGTGCTTTTTATTTATCCGTATTTAAAACTCAAATTCTGATTTTTTAGGAAATAGTGTTTCCAAAAAAGCCAATGCTCTATTTTCATCTTTAATATTAGATTTTAAATCTTTATCAAAAGAAAACATTTTAATCTTTTTTGAAAGTTTGTATTTTTTTTGTGATAGTTTTAATTCTTGATCATCTTTTATTAAATTTAAAAGAATGTTTGTAAATACTTTAGTAAAATTAGAGGACATATATAAATTTGGATATTTTAATACGCTATGTTTTTTTAAATACGAATAATATGTCCAAATATATCTGCTAACATCATCTTTACTCTCAAATCTGGCACTCATTTTATCTATTTCATCCGCAATATAATCCAAACAATCAATAATATCTTTTCTGCGAAAACATTCTATGTTACAATGTTTAAAAAATCTAGGTTTAAAATCAAAATACTGTTCACAAATTCTTATAGCATTCTTTATCGACGCATATCTATCATATTTCAATTCTTTGTTGTGAGAAAAAACATCTTTAAATCTAATATAAGGACGATTATTAATATCAAAGAAAAAATCCTTATCTACATTTTCAACAAAAAAAATATTTTCAGGTATGTACAAAAAGTATTCCGATAAATTTGGAATATTTACAATATGATTTTCTACAATAGAATAATTATATGTCGGTAACAAGTTACTCGGGACAATATTTTTATAAGAGAGTATTTGTATCTTAGAATACCTGTAATTTAACCAACTTGGCAAAGAAGAATTTGTTATTATGAAAATATTTCTTATAAACTTAACATGCTGTTCAACGGACCTTAAAACGTATTTTAAGAAATCAGAATTTAAAAATACTTGTCTATTATTAAAATACTGTTCACTTGATAAATGTTTTTCAATAAGAACCGTTTTTAACTTCTGATACGTTTTATCTTCATGATCTTCATAAAAACAAACTAAATCTATATCCATGCTTTTCCTACAATTTGACTTGTTTTTGGTTTTTAGATACTATTTTAACATATTATAAATTTTTTAGAATTTTTACAATTATTTTACAATTATATGTTAAACATTTTGACCGGATTACCAAAAAACAAAAAAGATGATAATACTATATGCAACAAATTCGCAAATAGTATTGGAACAAAGATTATTTTAGGTTCTTCTACAATGAAAATGTATTGTAGAGAACTAAATATAAAACCGAACATTAAAATAATTTCTGAAACATATTCCCCTAAATATTTTATAAATGGAATAGACTTTGCAAGTGAAGGTGTTATAACTTTAAACGAGTGTTATAAAATATTATCCGGTAAAAACTCCTACAACAAAGATGCTATTAAAATAGTAAATTTTTTAAATAAAGAAACTGCAATAAATTTTATCATAGGAACTGCGGACAACAAAGAGCTTTTATTTTATAAACAGAACAATTTATTACCAAGAACAAAAATTGTTAAAAAAACTATTGAATTATTGAAAGACAAAAAAATTATAACGGAATTTATTTAACTACTTTTGCATATATACAACTAATTTATCATACACAAATTTGGCAAGTCTTGAATTATTTGAAACTACATCTACTTTAGATTTATTATCTTCTGTTTCATATACAAAAAATCCAACTTCCGTAGAATCTAATGTATATTCATATATTAGTGTAAACTTACTTGCAACCACATATAATTTTTTATCACTCTTGAAATTCGTTTGAATATTATTTTCAAAAAGGAATAGATTACATTTATTGTACGCTTTTCTTGGTTCTAAATCACAATCAAAAGAAAATCGTCCGTCTTGTTCATTCTCAAAATTGGCTATAGAATACCCTGCTATTCTTTTCGGATAATCTAAAACCGCACAAGAAGACATACAAAAAATAATTGTAAATAACAAAAAATATTTCATAAGGTTAATTATACAAAAAAAATAGACAAAAAAGATTTTTGTCTATTTCTTAGCTTAGGGCTTACAGCTTATAGCTTATAGCTTTCGGTAAAATTTTGTTTCACAAAATTTTCTAATTAAATATCATAAATATCAAAAATTCACTTCGTGAATTTTTACAACAAACTTTCAACTTTAAACTTTAAACTACAAACTAAAACAGGGAAGAAGTTTTATTCCCTTTTTTATTAATTATACATTGCCGTTATGCAGCTGCCAACATGGATCTGTAACTTTTTGCCATGTTTCCGGTATCTGCCTGTTGTTGCATTTGTTCTTTCTTTATCCTTTCTCCATCATATAAGATTATTTCTATTATATTAT
>JAFXOB010000081.1 GCA_017529005.1 Elusimicrobiota bacterium | reverse complement strand
CGGGAATCCAACAAACCGTTGATACAAAAATCGGATGAACAATCAAAAGTAAAAAAACAAATTTCAATAAATTAATATTAAAATTTAATTTTACTAAAAACAAGTACATAAGATACAATGCTAATATAAACAATATAATATTAGTTGTATGATACACTCTTGTATTTAAACCAAACAGAATGGATTCTATAGAAAAAGATAAACTTAATACAGGTCTATAATAGGCATTGTCATTATTGTAATAACACGATGTTGTAAAAAATTTAGGAATATTAATTATATTTGAAATATAACTAGATTTATCTTTTATTAATAAAGTATCATCACACTCGGTAAAATCAAAAAAAATACTCTTACCATACAAGAATAAAGATATTAGACATATCAATATCAAAAAAAACAGATTTGTTTTTATAAACTTAAATCTAAGCATAATAAAACTTTATATTTTATACTTCGTATTTCTTAAGTTCTTCAACTATTTTTGATACTGTATCTTCAACTTTTATAATTTGTGTTTGAGATTTATCGTCTTTTCTGTTCTTAAATTCAATATTACCGTTTTTAAGATTTTTTTCACCTATGGTAATTCTAAAAGGAATACCTATTAAATCGGCATCTTTAAATTTTATACCGGCTCTTTCATCTCTATCATCAAGTAATACATCTATTTTTAATTTCTTCAATTCCTCATAAATTTTTACTGCTGTTTCTTTTATTTGTTCGTTATTAAAATCTACAGGAATTACAGTAACTTTAAAAGCGGCCAAAGGTACAGGCCAAATAATACCGTTTTCATCGTAAGACTGTTCTATTGTGGCAGCAAGTATTCTTGTTACACCTATACCGTAACAACCCATAACCATTAAATTTTCTTTACCGTTAGCATCCAAATATGTTGCCTTCATAGATTTAGAATATTTTGTTCCAAGTTTAAAAATGTGCCCTATTTCTATACCTCTTGAAAACTGTAATTTTTCTTTTTTACATCTCGGGCATGTATCACCATGAACTACTTTTCTTAAATCCGCAACAACATCTGCTTTATAATCTTTGTTGTAATTTACATTTTTTATATGCATATCATCTTTGTTTGCACCAATAACACCGTTAACAATATTTACAACTGAATAATCCGCATATATTTTAATTTTTTTCTTTAAATTTACAGGGCCTGCAAAACCTACTTTTGCTCCGGTAACATCCATAATTATTTCAGGAGTTGCAAGTTCAAGTTCGCTGCACCCCAACAAAGATTGCAACTTTATTTCGTTAATTTCATAGTCCCCTCTTACCAAAACTGCAACAGGTTCACCATCTGAGACATAAATAATAGTTTTAATAAACTTTTGTGCTGAAGAATTTAAAAATTTTGAAACATCTTCTATTGTTCCTACATTAGGTGTAGAAATTTCTTGCATATCCAAAACTTGTTCATTTGATTTTTCATATATATCTTCCAAACATTCCGCTTTTTCGGAATTTGCGCCATAACCGCAATTACACCATGCAATTTCTTCTTCACCTGTATCCGCAAGAACCATAAACTCGTGTGAAAAGTTTCCTCCGATTGCTCCGGCCGCAGCTTCAACTACTCTATATTTAAAACCGCATCTTTTACATATTCTTTCATAAGCTGCATAAACTTTTTTGTAATATTCTTCCAAATCGGCTTCGGTGGCATGAAAGGAGTATGCATCTTTCATTAAAAATTCTCTTGCTCTCATAACACCAAATCTAGGTCTTATTTCATCTCTAAACTTTATACCGAACTGATAAAGCATTAAAGGTAACTGTTTATATGACCTTATAAAACTTCTTGCAAGGTCAGTTATTGCTTCTTCGTGTGTAGGAGCTAAAGCAAACTCCGCATTTTTTCTATCTTTTATTCTAAAAAGTTCTTTACCATAAACATTCCATCTACCGGTTTCTATCCATAATTCTTTAGGTAAAAGTAACGGAAGTTTAACTTCTTGTCCGTCAATTGATGCCATTTCTTCTCTTATAACATTAATAACGTTACCGAGAGTTTTAAGACCTAACGGTAAAAGTTCAAATAAACCGCTACCCAATTTTCTTACCATTCCGGAACGAACCATAAGCTTTGCAGAAATATTATCCATATCTGAAGGTGCTTCTTTTAATGTTGGTATAAAAGCTTTTGAAAAGTACATTTTTTACTCCACTAATTATTATAAAATTTTATTCTATGTATTTTATCATTTTTTACACAAAATAAAAAAGATATAAAAAAAACTCCTGCCGTTTTAACAGGAGTTTTTTATTTTATATATTTTTAACTATTTATTCGTCGTCATCTTCCTCATATTGTTCTTTCATCATCTGCAAATATTGTTGTTTCATTGCATTTGCATCAAACATGTTTCTGTTTAACGGATCAACAACCATAGCATTTTTAGGTAAAGAAAGTATTTTATCGGATATATTTGTAGTAAATTTTACAAAATCTATTGTATCTTGTACTTCATTATGCAACACTTTACCTTTCATATCTTTACTTGTAAAAATGTTCTCTATTTTTGTAGGATAACCATTTTTTTCAATAACATAAATTTTTATTGAATCCTGTGCTACAAATTTATAATCTTTATCTTCTTGAACTTCTCGACTTGAAACAATTTTTTGTAAGACTTGGCATTGGTACCCATTTACAGTTGCTTTACCTAAAGCTTTGAAATCTTTATAATTAGGAATTTTAAATTTTTCCACCTTTTCATCAAACCCCGATTTTGCATCTCCGCTTAAAGCTATAACAGAAACAGGTGATTGTTTTTCTGTTTTTAGTAAAGCAGGAATCTGATATAGTTTATTATCAATAATAAGATACATCTCGTCTATATAATTTTCTTTATATTCAAATAACTTACTATTACCTTTT
>JAFXOB010000080.1 GCA_017529005.1 Elusimicrobiota bacterium | reverse complement strand
GTATGGCTCTTTTTCTTCCTTTGCACTGTCCATTACTTTGGAAATTGTTTCATTATCTATATCGTGTTGTTTTAACTCATTTTTTATATAAAAAGGGCCTTTCCCTTTACTTTGCAAAGATTCAACCAAATTTTGAGCAAAAGTTTCATCGTTTATATAGTTAAGTTCAACAAATCTGGTTATAACTTTTTCTATATCGCCTTTTTCAAATCCTCTTGATAAAAGTTTGTCGGATAAACTCTTTTTACTATACATCTTATTGGATATTAAATAAAAAGCATAACTCATAATTCTGTTAGAATTATTGTGTTTTAATACTTTATTAAAACTATCTTCATCTAAAAAAAGATCTTTTTTTAAGCCAAAACTTACTATTGTTTCGGCATCAATTAAAATTGCCGTTTCATTATCAAAAAAAACTTTAAAATAATCTTTTATCTTAGGATACTTTCTAATTTCCGTAATGTTTGGCATAATAACACCTTGAATTGTATATTTTAGCATTAAAAAAATTGCTTTGCAATTTTAGATTATCAGTTTATAGGGTTATGAGTTTATAAGTTATTTTTTAGTTGTTTTTTAGTTATTTTGTTGTTTAAACTTATAATCCAATAATCTTATCACCCTATAATCTACTATAATATGTCGTTTTACTGTATTTTATTGTATAATAATAAACTAAATTAAAAGTAAGGGTAACTTAAAAGATGGAAAACAATTCAACAAGACCTGAATGGGCTTCAAAAATAGGCTTTATTTTAGCAGCGGTAGGTTCTGCCGTAGGTTTAGGCAATATATGGAGATTTCCTTATATTATGGGCAAATACGGCGGTTCTGCATTCCTTTTGGTATATTTACTCATAATTCTTTTTGTTTGTTCTTTACCTTTACTATGTGAATTGTCATTTGGTAAAAGAACAAAAAAAGAAAATGTGGGTGCTTATGGTTCTGTAAACCCAAAATTAAAAATATTCGGTTGGTTAAATGTTATAACGGCTACCATTATCGCATCTTTTTATTTCGTTATAGGCGGATGGTTACTTAATTACATATACATAAACATAGCAAACACTCTTATAACAGATTATGCCGCTTACTTTGGAAATTTCGTCTCTTCACCTGTCTTACCTTGTGTACTGACAACTCTTTTTCTTTTAATGGTTATGTTTTTTATATTTAGAGGGGTAAATAAAGGTATAGAGTTTATAAATAAAGTTATGATGCCTCTTTTTCTTTTGATAATAATAATCTTGTGTATATTTTCAATTTCATTACCAAATGCAACCGAAGGCTTAAAGTTTATGTTCATGCCCGACTTTTCAAAAATCAATGGTGAAATGTTACTTGCAGCTCTCGGTCAAACTCTTTTTACGTTAAGTATCGGTATGGGAATTCTTTTAGTTTATGGCAGTTACATGAAGAAAAAAGAAAACACGGTAAAAAGTGCTTATACAATAATTTTTTCTGACACTTTATTTGCTCTTCTTGCAGCAATTATGATTTTTCCTGCAGCTTTTTCATTCGGTTTGGATGTTAATTCCGGTGCAGGACTTGCTTTTATTACTTTACCAAATATTTTTTCTCAACTTCCTTACGGAAATGTTTTTGCTGTTTTGTTTTTTGTTTTATTGTTTTTTGCAGCATTTACTTCTTCAATAAGTATTGTCGAAGTTCCTACGGCAGCTTTAATAGAGAACTTTAAAATATCAAGGAACAAAGCGGCTTCTATTGTTTCTGTTGCAGTTTTTGTTTTAGCTGTTCCGGTAACATTATCTATGGGAATTTTTGATAGTTTTAAAATCTTCGGATTAAATTTGTTTGATTTCTTCGATTACATTACATCCAATATTTTGTTGCCTTTAAATACAATTATACTTTGTATAGTAATCGGTTGGTTTGTTAAGCTTAGAAATATAAGAGCTTTTCATAATAAAACTATTTATGCAATATTTAATTTTTTGTTAAGGTTTGTTACACCTGTAGCTTTAACAATATTAATTTTATTCGGAACAATTTTAAAGAAATAATGAATGAATATGAAAAATATAAAGCTTTAATTGAAGCCGAACAATATTCCAAAAAAAATATGGGGATTGAAAAACAACCAAAGAAGAAAAAAAATTACGGTTGTTTAATTTCAATAACCGTAATTTCTATTCTTTTAGTATTGTTTTATATCTTTATTATTTATTACAGACACCACTTATTTATTGAGCTTGGATTGTAAGTTTATATTCTTCAAATCTCTTCCGGATGGATTTTGGAATATATTTAAATCAAACTCACCTATTACAGACAATAAATGATCAAATATATCTGCCTGATAAGATTCATATACTAACCAATCTGCAGTATTTGTAAAACAATAAACTTCTAAAGGTAATCCTTCCGGAGTTGGTTCCAACTGTCTTACAAATGCAGAAAAATTATTATTTACAAAAGTTCTTGTTTTTACATATTGCTGACAATATATTCTAAACATACCGATGTTTGTTAAATATCTGCCATTATACATTGTATCTTGAGTATTGTGTTTACTGTTATAGTCTGCAATTTCTTTTTCTTTTCTATCTATATATTCTTTTAAAAGTTCAAACTTTTGTAATTTTTTCATCAGTTGTTCATCTACAAATTTTATACTCTGCATATCTATAAAAAAGCTTCTTTTTATTCTTCTTGCTCCAACTTTTTGCATTTCTCTCCAACTTTGGAAAGATTTTGATATTAAATCATATGCCGGAATTGTAACAATTCTGTTATCCCAATTTTTAACATAAACCGTTGTTAAAGAAATATCTGTAACATTACCATCAACGCCATAAGCAGGCATTTCTATCCAATCACCGAGTCTTATCATCTTGTTCATCGAAAGTTGCCAACCTGCGGTAAGCCCTACAATAGTATCTTTAAATACTATCATTAAAACGGACGCCATTATTCCAAGTGACGAAATAAAATACATAGGTTGTTTGCCTATTGTGTAGGCAAAAATTATTAAAAATGCAAAAAAGTTTATAAATATTTTTATAAATTGAATGAATCATTTTATAGGAATTTCTCGGCCTGTATCGTGAATAATCTGTATAATAGTTAAAACTTTGTTAACTATAAGAATTATACATATTAAAAAATAAATATTTATGATCTTGTTTATTGTATGTTGCAACTGTGCATATTCTTCAGGAAAGAAAAGGATAGAAACAAAATTTGCTATAAAACCGGCTGCAACATAGCCTATAACTGAAAATATATTAGCTTCTCTTATCGCATAAACCCACTTAACACTTCTTAATTTAAAATATTTGCTGTTTATATATAATCTTGAAAGTATTCTTGAAAAATACCAAATAAAATATAAAAGCAAAATAAAAAGTATTATAGCAGTTATTGTTGCTATAGATTGAACATATTGTTGCGGTAAATCAAATTTGTTTAATAAAAGTATTATATAATTCATAATGGCTGTATTATATCAAAATTTGTTGAACATGTTGAATAGTTTTAATATTATTATTGATTTTAAGTAATATGTACATAGTGTTTAATTTGTACAAATCATTGTCTTTTCAATGGATATAACATATAATATATAAAAATACTAAATTAAATTTTAATATTATATATTCTCTTTTTTTGAACTTCAAAAGGACTTGCTTTTACTTAATAAAACCCGTTGTTATATATAACTTTTTTATAATTAAAAAGGGGCAACTCTTATGATAAAATTTTTCCCGCCGATAAACGAATTAAATAATTTAAAAACCCAACCACAAGAAGGAGAACGTAAATTTTTAACGAATCTTGAACAATATTTTAAAAAAAGTAACAGAGATTTAGAAGTTTATTTTCAACCGAATATTAATGGATTTTGTCCCGATGTGGTTGTTATAGAAAAAAATCTAAGAATCTGGATTGTAGAGATAAAAGATTGGCATTATCAAAGTTATAATATGACAAAATATGGATGGCAATTAAAAGATAAAAACGGAATAAAAAAATTCCCTTTTAAGCAAGTGTGTAATTACAAAAAAATTTTTTATACTTTATTGTTTCCCGAATTAACGGAAAGGCTTATAAAAAACTCGGGGGATTATGCATTAATAAAAACTATTGTTTATTTCCATAATATAAAAAAAGATGCGGGTTTGAAAAAAGAAGAAGAAAAAAAATTAAAAGGTAATCGTGATTTACAATATACGGATTATCTGTTTAGTGATTCCGAAGAAAAAGATTATATTTCTTCTTTTTCCAAATTCTTGAAAAAAGAAATTCAGCCTTTGACTGACCAAGAATATACTTCTATTAAAAGATATTTGCAACCGTTAAAGTATTTGAGAAAATTTAATAAACCTTATACAAAAGAACAAAGAGAAGTGATTAATATAGAAAACAAAACAGGACAAAAAGTTTATGGTTCAGGAGGTTCAGGTAAAACTTTTGTTTTGGCAAAAAAAGTTGTTAATTGTCTAGAAAAGTCAAACTGGAAAGCAAATGTTTTAATATTGACATACAATTTGACACTTGTTAATTACATACGAGACAGAATCAGTGAAATTTTACCGTCATCTTATAAACATTACAACGAAAGTATCACAATAACGAACTATCATCAACTTATTGGAAGTACAATCTCAAATATATCAAGCTCAATATCAACAATTAATAAACAACAAAAAGATGAAAAAGATGAAAAAGATGAAAAAGAAAAAACAGCTTTTTTTGAAGATATAAATGTATTTGAAAAAGTAAAAGATGAAATAAAAAAATATGACGAAATTTTTGTTGATGAAGCACAAGATTATAAAAGTGTTTGGTTTGAAATTTTAAAAAAATATTTTCTAAAACCGAAAGGCAAATGGTTTATAGTAGCAGATCCGAAACAAAATATATACAACAACTGTTCTTGGGATGAATATAAAATGCCGAAAGTTCCTGTTCCGGGACCATGGACCGAAAAACTGAAAAACGGCTGCAGATACTCGGGTGATTCTAAAAACATAATAAATTTATTAAATTCTTTTTCTAAAAAATTTTTAAAGAACAAATATTTCGATGAAAAAATTAATGAAGAGCAAAATTATGAAAAAGAATTATTTTCTTCTTTTGAAATAGAATATTACAAAATTAATTATTCCATAATAACTCAAAAACTAATGGATATATATAATGATTTAAAGAAAGATAATATTCATCCGAATGATATTACATTTATTTCAAACACTCAAAATTTCTTATATGATTTTGAATATAAAATAAGAACAACTCTTAAAGAAAAAGCAAAGACAACTTTTTTAACAAAAGAATTGATGGAAAAGGAAAAGAAAAACATTGAGAAAAACATTGAAACCGGATTTAAAAATTTGGCGTTAAAAGATGCTTTCACAAAATACTTTGAACATTTAAAAGAAGAAAAATTATTATCAAAATCTGAGTATTCAAAATTCGGATCCATAATTGAAGAGTTGGAAAACGGCCAAAAACCGCAAAACAGTATTATAGATGAATTCGAAAATTACAGAAAAAATAAATTTATAAAACCTTCTTCTTCGGAATATATAAAATCTTTTGATAAAAGCAGAACGAAGTATATAAAGAAGAAAGTATCAGACAAAGACAGACCTTTTAAATTTAATTTTTATCAAAATTCAGGACTTATAAAAATATCAACTATTCACAGTTTTAAAGGATTGGAAAGTCCCTGTGTCGTTTTATTAATAGCTCCTTTTGTGGATGAAAACGGCGAAATAGTTCCTTTTGAATGGAACGAAGACAGAACTAATATTATTGTAAATAACAAAGAAACCGAAGAAAAAGAAATAGTAAATTTTTTTGAATTACTGTATGTAGGCTTATCAAGAGCAGAAAAGAAAATAATAATTGTAAATGCTGTTGAGGTTCCGGAATTAGATGAGTTTTTTGAAGAGCAAGAAAATGAAATATTAAATTACTTGTTGGGTTAATTTAACAAAAAGGAAAGATTATAAGTCAATAAAAAAACATTATTGGAAAAACAAGCATAATATATGGCTGATCCCCTGACTTCAAATCACTGATTTTAACAAAGAATTTGTCCCGCTTCGATGTCGAGACGTTTTTCTATTTCCCGGTAATTCGGCATATGTTTTTCTAAGAAGTTATAAAATCTTTTTTTATGACCGGCATGTACCAAATGAGTAAGTTCATGAAGAATAACATAGTTTATACATTCGGCAGAAGCTTTATATAAATGTAAATTTAATGTAATTTCCGCAGTAGCTGGTCTGCAGCTGCCCCACTTGCTTTTCAACGGTTTAACTTTCAATGCAGGTGCGGGAACATTATATTTTTTAAATACAGGTAAAAATTTATTTATAATTTTTTGAAAATACGGTTTTGCTTCTTCTTTAAGAAATTCGTTATATTGTTTCTGTAAATAATCTTTATCTTTTGAGTTTTTTGAATATATATATATATTAAAGCCGTCCAACATAACTTTATCGTTTATACTTTCATAAATATAAACTATATATTGGCTGTCCAATATTTTTACAGTTCCGCCGTTGATCAGATCATCTTTTATATTTTCTTCTTTAGCTTTTTGAAATTTGTTTATATTCTTTTCTATCCATTTTTTAGTTTTATTTGAATTTAAAAATTTATAAATAGTGTCTATGTTCATTTTTAACGGAACAGGAACCGTTATATTCAAATCGGGGGAAATCTTTATGTAATAATTTCTTATATTTTTTCTCTCTATATGAACAGGAACAATTTTATTTTCTGATAATTGTAAATTATAAATTATTTCTTCCATAACACTTACTTATAAATTCTTTTTAACATCTTTATTTCTTTAGCATAACCGTCAATCTCGTTCGGAGTTTCCAAATAAAAAGGTAAATTCTTTAATTCAGGATGATTTATAACTTTACCTATTGCATCAATTCCTAAATACCCTTCTCCTATTTTTTCATGTCTGTCCTTATGAGAAGCATACGGATTTTTCGTATCGTTTAAATGGATTGCTTTTAATTTTTCCAAGCCGATAATATTATCGAATTCTTTTATTACACTATCCAAATTATTTACTATATCGTAACCGCCGTCGTAAATATGGCAGGTATCCAAACATACTCCTACTTTATCTTTCAGTTCAACCAAATCTATTATCTGTTTTAATTCTTCAAATTTAGAACCCACTTCGCTTCCTTTTCCGGACATTGTCTCAAGTAAAACGGTTGTTGTTTGATCTTTTTTTAATACCGTATTTAATGTATCTGCAATTATTTTTATTCCGGCATCTATTCCTTGACCGACATGGCTTCCCGGATGAAAGTTATACATATTTCCGGGTGTATATTCCATTCTTTTTAAATCATCCATAAACAATTCTTTTGCAAGCTCTCTGACTCTTTTATCGGCAGAGCACGGGTTTAAAGTGTATGGAGCATGTGCAAGTATTTTAACGAATTTATTTTCTTTTATAATTTCTAAAAAATCTTTAACATCCTGTTCATCTATATCTTTTGCCTTAAAGCCTCTCGGATTTCTTGTAAAGAATTGAAAAGTATTAGCACCTATTTCTACGGCTTGTTTTGCCATGGCAACATAACCGTCGGAAGCTGATAAATGACACCCTATATTTAACATTATCAATATACTCCTTGTTTTTGTTTATATTATACATTATAAACTGCAATTAATTTCTAATTGTTTTTCTATCCATTTAATTATTAAATCAATAATATAATTTTGTTGTTCTTGGGTTAATTGTGTTCCCGCAGGAAATTTATGCCACTTATTTATACATTTTCTGCAACATGTTGCCGTAGCATGTTGTGCAATAAATACGGGATGTCCTCTCATGGGAGTTTGTTTACCGTCATTTGCAACAAAGGCGGGTGCAATTCTTTTGGAAATAAAATCTTGAGCATGTTTTCTTATTGTTTCAAGCCCTTTTTGATTTATATAGTCGATATCTTTTGACTTTAACTTAAAACTGCTTCTAAATATCGAGAGTGATAACTTGTATAATATTTCCATATATTGCTACCGACAACCCATAACCTTATAATCCTATAACCCAATAACCTGTTTTTATCTTTTCATCGCTTTTATAGCTTTCTTCGTCTCTTTTGTCACTCTGAGAGATTCACATATTTTTTGTAATCCTTTATTATATGTCCAATCATCAAGATTATTCTTTTTCAAGTATTTCATTGTTATTTCGGGAAACTTCACAAATGCTGCCGATATCGCCCATGCTACAGCCATTTTAACATAGTATCCGTCATGTTTTATATTATCAAATATCTTTAACACTTCATTTATATATTTTTCATCTGTAAAATAGTCTAATATCATAACAACGGCAAATCTAAGTTCAAACTCTTTTTTGGATTTCAAATATTTTTGTATAAAGTTCCAAACAATTTCTTTGTTCTTGTTTACCACCTTCAGTCCCGCACAAAAAATGTCGCATACCGCCCAATTATCTATTTTCGGAACAAAGCCTTTTATTATTTCTAAAATTTCTTTTATATCGGTATTTTTTATAAAACCTATAAGCATTCCCTGAAGCATAACTTCTTCGTAATAAATTGTTTTATTAAAAGAAATGTATTCTTTAAAATTTTCTTGTTTTGAAAGTTTTTTTGCATAGTTTCTTAATACGGGAATTCTCACACCCATAATATTGTCCGTTCCCGGGCATAATGAGGAGTGAAACTCTTTATATTTTTTGTCTTGTAATGATAATAATTCTTGCCGAATTTTTTTGTACATGTCATTATTATACAAAATCTTAAGGTCTTGATTTTCTTTTAGTTATTAAAGAAAGTATTTTCTTTTTGCTTTTTCTGTAGAAGCTCGGATTGATTGAAAATGTGTTATGAAATATTTTCAATCTATAACGTTGTTTCCCAAGTATTATTTTTATGTTCTTCTTTTCCTTAGGGGGAACTTTTTTTAAATCTAAATATAATTTTTCTTCTGTTTCGTTATAAAAAGGAGTTAATTTAAAATATTTCCAATACAGTTCAAATCCTTTATTCAATTTATAAGAATTCCAGGGTTTTTGCGGCCCGGCAAAATGAAGAACAGTTGTTGGTTTGTTATCCAGAAAATGTCTGTAATACACATTATATCTTCTGTCTAAAAACTTAATTTTATTATTAAAAAGTGAATTCAAAATATCTTGATCCTGGTACAACAAAGGATAATTTTCAAACAAAAATTTAAATGATTTTTCTTGAATATTACCCTTTCTCATTTCGTTTAAATTAAGTAATAATACGCCTGCATTGAAATAAGTTTTATTTAATATATTAAGTTTTCTTGCCAAATATTCTTCCGAAATTATTTTATCATCATTAAAACTTAACACATTT
Source organism: Elusimicrobiota bacterium (assembly GCA_017529005.1). Lineage (GTDB taxonomy): Bacteria > Elusimicrobiota > Endomicrobiia > Endomicrobiales > Endomicrobiaceae > Ruminimicrobiellum. The sequence goes on along the minus strand of JAFXOB010000080.1, from coordinate 5,142 downwards.
TTAAAAAAATATTTGTATACGGAAACTACTCCGGCATATAAATTATCAATATCTGTATTATATAATTCCGTTAAATCTTCACATACAATAATATCCGAATCTAAATACAGTACTTTATCATATTGAGGAAAAAGGTTTGGTATAAATAATCTGTAATATGTTTCCGAACTTACATAACTGCAAAATTTTTCCTTGCACATATATTTGTCAAAAAAATTATTTGTAACAATTTTAGACATATCTACAAAGTTAAATTCCGATATGTTCTCCATATTTTTTACCATATCTTTCATAATATTTTGATTTTGTTGTGTTATATCGGAATGAAGAATGTTTATTTTCATTAAAGAATTTTTGTTTGAGTTTTTATATATAGACATTATCGTTGTGGCGGCTTGTTTTATAAATTTGTCGTTTATAGCTAAAATTATGTTTATCATATTGATCTTTATTTTAAAAATGATTTTGTTGCCGTTATTTTGTTATAGGCATCTTCTATTCTGTCTTGTAAAATTCTGCCGTCTTTTACGGCATTAAACACTATATCGTTAAATTTTTTTGCTATATCTTTATCATATTCAAGATTATTCCCAAAAATTAAAACATCGTTACCTGCATTTATTGCCGTTATTATACTTTCTTCCAAACTGAAATTATCTGATATTGCTTTCATCTGCATATCATCACTAAAAACAATACCTTTAAAACCTATTGCTTGTTTTAAAACTCTTGTTATCATCTTTCCGGACATTGATGCGGGATAATATTTGTCTAAATTTTTATTATAAACATGTGCAACCATAACAGCATTTAATAAAAATTTTTTATTTAAAGTAATATATGGTTCGAGTTCCTTTTTTTCCCAAGTGGAAGAAACATCGGTAAATCCGTTATGAGAATCACCTATTGCACTGCCGTGACCGGGAAAATGTTTTGCAACTGTTAAAATGTTATATTTATTGTGAGCTTGTATATATGCTTGTGCATGTTTAGCTGCTGTTTGCGGATTATCGGAAAAAGAACGTCCTTTTTTATATATAATCGGAGATTCTTTGTTTACGGCTAAATCTACACACGGTGCAAAATTTACATTTATACCTAAACTATTTAAAGTTTTAGCAATTTTTTTAGCTTGTTTGTATGTAAGTTCCGTATCATTTTTTTCGCCTAATTCTTTATGCGATAATGTTTCTGTATTAAATCCCGTTGAAGAAGATAATCTTGAAATTTGACCGCCTTCTTCATCTATGGAAATAAACATTTTGGACGGAGAAAGATCTTTTATTTGTTTTATTAATTTTTTTAATTGTTTCGGTGATTTAATATTTTTTGTAGTATCTTTTTCTTTTGCTTTTATCTTTTTGACATCTTTGGAAAAAAGTATTACTCCGGAAATATTTCCGTTTATTATATCATCATAAACAGGATTATCTTGTGTAATTTCAGTCCCGTTAAAACCTGTTATTATCATTTGTGCTATTTTTTTTCTTAAGTCTGTATCTGAAATATCTGCAAATAATATTGTATAACAAAACAGTAATAATATTATTGAAATAAATTTTTTCATAGTCTTATTATTATAACAAAAATTGATAATATTAATTTATTATTCTATAATTTCCAAATAAATTCGGGAGTAATATTATGTTTAAAAAATTATTTTTCGGTAATACAAGAAAGCCTAAAGGTTTTTTAGGTAAAATAATGATAAACAGAATGAACGAAGGTCATGCAAAACTTTCCGACTGGGGGCTTTCTCATTTAACAGATATTAATCCGTCGGAAATTGCGGATTTCGGTTGCGGCGGGGGAATAAATGTAGCAAAATTAATAAAATTGTTCCCTGATGCCAAGGTAACAGGCTTTGATTATTCCAATGTGTCTGTTAAAGAATCTAAAAAAGTAAATGCACAAAAAATATCTGACGGTATTTGTAATATTATTCAGGGTGATGTTTCCAAAACTCCTTTTGAAAATGAAAAGTTTGATCTTATAACAGCTTTTGAAACGGTTTATTTTTGGCCGGGGCCTTTAACAAGTTTTAAAGAAGTTTACAGAACATTAAAATCCGACGGGACTTTTATGATTGTTAATGAGTTTGACGGCATAAGTGAACGAGAAAAAAAATATGAAAAAATTATAGACGGATTAAAACTATATAGTAATCAAGAGCTGACCGACTATTTGAAACAAGCAGGATTTCAATGTGTTATTTTATTCCATGACGAGCAAAAACACTGGATTACGGTAATAGCTAAAAAATAAATTTAAAAATTTATTATAATAACAAGAAAACAATTATAAACATATAAGGAAGGAAAAGATGAATAATTCAAAAAGATATTTGTATTTAATTGTAGGAACAATTGCACTTTTATTTGCAGGAACTGTTTATGCTTGGTCTATATTAAAAGTTCCTTTAGCACAAAATTTCGGTTGGACTGTTCCTCAACTAACCGTAAACTTTACATTAACAATGAGCTTTTTCTGCTTAGGCGGAATATTAGGCAGTTTGCTTAATAAAAGAATAGGTTTAAGAAACACTTTAATAATTTCCGCAATTCTTTCCGGGTTGGGATTTATTTTTACATCGTTCCTTTCCGGCAGCAGTATATCAATGTTGTATATTTGGTACGGAATAATTTGCGGGCTCGGTATCGGTATAGCATATAACAACATAATTTCGACGGTAAATCAATGGTTTTTGGACAAAAAAGGTTTTTCTTCCGGCGTTCTTCTTATGGGTTACGGAGCATCTTCTTTAATTATCGGTTCTATTGCAGCAAAAACAATAGCAAATGCAAATTTCGGTTGGCGAAACACTTACTTATCAATAGGTATAGCATTGTTTATAGTTTTGTTTGCTTGTGCATTGATATTAAAAACAAGAGTATTTGATACTGTTAATAAAACAGCAGATACTTCCGCATTACAAGTAAAAGATTATACTTTGGCGGAAATGCTTAAAAGTATTTCTTTTTGGAAGGCATTGGCGGTTATAACATTTTTGGCAGCTTGCGGAAACACTGTAATTTCAATTGCAAAAGATATTTCCCTTGCAAGCGGACTTGCAGAAACTTTAGCCGTAACTATGGTTGGTATACTGTCAGTTTGTAACGGACTCGGAAGAATTATTTGCGGTTTGATATTCGATAAATTCGGTTGTAAAAAAACAATGATATATGCAGATGTATTAACCATAATTGCAGGAATAGTTATATTGGTTGCCGTAATGAATTCGTCCGTAATTTTATGTATTGCAGGTCTTTGCATAGTAGGTTTATCTTTCGGTTGCTGCCCTACAATATCTGCGGCATTTATTGCAGACTTTTTCGGTAAGAAAAATTACAATTTGAACTATTCTGTATTTAATTTAAATTTATTAATAGCTTCTCTTATAGCATCACTTGAAAGTTATCTTTTGGCTATTTCAGGCGGATATACAGTTCCGTTTTTAGTTTTAATTTCGTTGGCAATAGTTGCTCTCGGAATAACATTAAGCATAAAAAAAGCATAAACATTTTTTGAAATTATATACATTATGCAAAAAATAGATTTTGAAAAAGTTTCAAATATAAATATTGATTGTGTAATTGGCTTGGGTAAAGACTGCAGAGTTGCAAAGAATCTTAAAACAAATAATTTAAGATTTTTTTCATCACCGTTTGATTGGGTAATTCAATATAAATTGGAAGATGATCTTTTTTTATTAAAAAACCACGGAAAAACTTTTTTTAAAAATTATAAACCGGATCCGCAATATAATCAAAAAGAAAAAATAGGTATAGTTGATATTGATAACGGAATGGTTTCAATGCATGATTTCAGAGCAAATTTGCCAAATAAACTAAATCATCTCCTTTTTAAACATAAATATAAAAAAAGATTTGAAAGATTGCACAAAATTTTACAAGATGCAAAAAATATATGTATAGTAACATCTCGTCAAACAAATACAACGGAAATATTATGTTTCATCGAACAATTTTTACAACTCTATACATTCAACCGTTTATATTTTATAAATATTTATGATATTAACGATAAAGAAAGTGATGAGAAATTAATTGAAACAAAGAAAGATAATATTACAATATTGGAATATTTCTTTAATGATGAACATCCCAATGGAAGAGAAAAGAATATAAATCCTAATTTTTGGTTGGGCAACACTGATTACTGGAAAAAAATACTTACCAAGATATCATTAAATGAAACTTTTAAAAAAAAGCATACACGTCGTAAAATAATTATACTAAACAAACTTGAAAATATTTTTTTAAGTTTTATGGAATTCTTATATAAACTTTACAGAAGTAAATAATAATTCACAAATACAGTTATGCTTAACAGTTTTAAAATCTAACGTCTCTCTTTCCGTTCTCAATCTGTTTAATTCCGTCGATAATTTTGTTGTAATATTCGGTTCCTTCAAGTTGTTTAAGATATTTGTCTATCACTTTATTACCTATTTCTGCCGTTTCTTTTGAGGCATAATCTACAATATACTCTTTAAATGTAAGAATTGCATTCGGCATACAGAAATTATGTATAAATTGTGTTTTGGCGTATTTCATAAACTCTTCGCCGGTTCTGCCGGCTCTGTAACATGCGGTACAGAAAGATGGAATTTCACCTATTTCGCAAATAGATTTTAAGCAAGCATCTAACGATATTTCATCGTTTATGGTAAATTGTTCCGCATCGTTAAGCTGGTTTGCTTTTTTCGATCTTGCATAAGCACCTACACCGATTCTTGTACCGGCATCCATTTGAGATACACCGAGCTTTATAACCTGGTCTCTTATTGCTTTAGGTTCCCTTGCGGTACATATCATTCCGGTATAAGGAACGGAAAGTCTTATAATTGCAACTAATTTCTTAAAATCTTCGTCACTGACTTTATATTTTAAATGTTGGCTTAACGGAGTAGAGTTTGCAAGTGTCACTCTCGGGAACGATATTGTGTGAGGCCCAACACCGTTAAATGTTTTTTCCAAATGTATTGTGTGATACAAAAGGCCCATAACTTCAAATCTCCAATCGTATAAACCGAACAGTACACCAAGTCCCATATCGTCACAACCTGCCTGGTATGCTCTATCCATACAATAAAGTCTCCATCTGTAATGACCTTTTATT
>JAFXOB010000079.1 GCA_017529005.1 Elusimicrobiota bacterium | reverse complement strand
TGCTTGAGTATACTTTATATCAACATTATCAAAATATTTTGACAAACCTATATCCACTGCAAATCCGCCATCTTTTTTCTCATACAAATCGTAATAAATGTATTTTAAGTTTATACCGACAGCCGTTTCTATAGGTTTTATCATAGTTGCTGCAGCAAGAATATATGCCCACTGATTTGTCTTAACTGTTTTAGGACTATCAAAAGGATCTTCTCTTAATTCAATATCCCCGCTTGCCAAATCTATGGCTGAAAAGCCTAAAGATAAATTATCAAATAATCTGTAATTTATTGCCGCTGCATTATATGATGTCCCGTCAAACAAATTATATCTTGATAAAGCTACATTGTTGTAATCAAAATATCCAAGCAAAGAACTGTTATGATATATTATTGAAGGATCATCTAACGAATTTAAAGCTGTTTCACCTTGCGAAAATGCGGAAACAGACGGGCCATGAGAAAGAAAATTTTTTCTTGTTCCCGAAGCATATATATTTTGAACTGCAAATATTGATATTATTAAAACTAAAATTATTTTATTACTAATAATCTGCATCTTTCCGTTTTACTTTCGCCGTTAGAATATTTCTTTTTTACCACGCATAAATATGTTCCGTTATATAAAGTATTACCATAATCATCTTTGCCGTTATATACATACTCATTATTACCTTTTGACAAATTATCTATTGAAACATGATAAATTTTGTCACCATATTCAGAATATATACAGAGTTCTGCATTGCCGTCTTGTTGCATTTCAAAAAATATTCTTGTATTTTGACCTTTTTGCGGATTAAACGGATTAGGTGCATTATAAACTTTTTTAATTTCACCTAATGTAACAAAATCAAAAGTTATTGGATTTAATAATTTTGCACCATACTGATTTTCAACTTCAACTCTCCAATAATATCTTGTCCTTGAAGACAAGTTTTGTGCAATATAAGAATTTTCTGTAGCTAAATCATACTGTTTCATAGAATTTTCCGATGTTCCTAAAAACAAAGTATATTTCAGTATATCATTAGCTACACCTTTAGTAACAGCCCAACTAAAATTTAAATTTGAATTGGCATTTCCTTTACCATCTTGTAAATTCGGATTTAAATTAACAAAAGAATGCGGTCTTTCTGTAATAACAAAAGTTTTTATTGGTGAACAATACTCACCGGGATAATTATCGTTATCTGCAACTACATAATAATCATAACTGCCATAATCTAACGATAATTTCACATTAAATAAATTGTTACCTACAAAAACACAATTTTTTTGTACCCATAAATCAGAAGAATCTTGTTTTCTATAATATATTTTCGGATACCCATTTGATATTTCATTGCCATATATGTCATTATATTTAACTTGTATATCAACATCACTTTCACTTTTTATAGTTATAATATCTTTTAAACTATCCGTTACTATCAAAGTGTTAATCGTATTCGGTATATAATCTAAAATATCAAAGTATGATTGTGTTACTGAAAATTCCTGTTCACTATATTTAAGTTCGGTTATTCCGATATAATCTATATATGAATCAAGATTTATCCAATCGTTTTGTTGAGAAAATTCTGCAATTTTTTGTTCTACATTTACTTCTTTTTCATCGATGAACATACCACTTGCATATATATTTAAAACAAAGATTAGTAATAAAATTGTTAAAGTAAAAAACTTCATATACATAAAAAAATCGGGGTGACTGGACTTGAACCAGCGACCTCTCCCACCCGAAGGGAGCGCACTAGCCAAACTGTGCTACACCCCGATCAATTATTCCAGAATATCTAAAATTTCCTTTAATTCCTGTTTTATTTCTTCAAGAATTTTTGAGTCGGTAATATTAACTTGCCTATCATTAGACATTTTTTTTTGCCTTCTGTCAACAGTAAGGACTTTTTTTGCACCAATTATTGTAAGTTTTTTGTTATACAATAAATCTTTTATTTGTTTTATAAGCTCAACATCCAACGGTGAATATTTTCTCTGTCCCGAATGTCTTTCAGGGTTTAATTGTTTAAACTCTTTTTCCCAATATCTCAATGTATATGCGGGAACATTTGTTCTTTCAGAAACTTCACTGATATTTAAATATTTTTTATCAGGTTCAAGCATTGAATATCTCTTTAGACTGTTTAAATTTAATTTTCTTCTTTGGTTCTATAAGTATTGATTCACCCGTTTTAGGATTTCTTCCCTTTTTAGCTTGTGTAACCAATAAGTTAAAACTGCCAAAACCGGTAATTACAACTTTTTCCCCATTTATTATTGCCGTCAATATTTCTTCAAATAATTTATTTACTACTATTGTTGCCTCTTTTTTTGAAGGCATTAATTTTGCTATTTTTTCTACCAAATCATTTTTTGTCATTTTATCTCCTTACTCTGCTTTCGGTGTTCTTGTCATTAAATCAAAAACTGCTTTCTTTGCATCTTTATTATTAAATAAAACTTCATAAACCTGATTGATTATAGGTAATTCTATATTTAATTTTTTTCCTAACTGATAAGCACTTATACAGGTTTTTACACCTTCGGCAACCATTTTAAGTTCCTTTTCCGCTTGTTCCAATGTTTTGCCTTTTGCCAACATTTCACCGAGATTTCTGTTTCTTGAATGTTTGGAAAAACATGTAACCATCAAATCGCCTACTCCGGAAAGACCGTAAAAAGTTTTTTCTTTCCCGCCCAAAGCCACACCTAAACTTATAAGTTCTTTCAATCCTCTTGAAATTATTGCGGCTTTTGTATTGTCACCAAAATTAAGACCGTCTATTATACCGCCTGCAACTGCAAAAACATTTTTTAAAGATGCTCCCAACTCAACACCTACTATATCATCTTGAGTATATACTCTAAAATAATCATTCATAAATAAATCTCTTACTTTTATTGCAAACTCTTCTGTTTTTGATGCTGATGTTACAACAGTAGGTATTTGTTTTGATACTTCTTCCGCATGACTCGGACCGGACAAAGCAACAATTTTGTCTTTAGTATCAGGATAAATTTCTTCTATTATTTGAGAAACTCTTAATAAAGATTCATTTTCTATCCCTTTTGTTGCACTTATTATAAGTTTTTTGCCCAAATCTATATTTAGACTTTTTATTGAATTCACTGTTGATCTTAAAAAATGTGAAGGAACAACAAACAATACTGCATCCGTTTCATTTATAACATTTAAATCACTTGAAATCACAATACTTTTAGGAATATTTGCCCCGCCTATAAAAGGAATTACTCTTTCTTTATCCAATTTTTCTGCAGCTTGTTTATTTATTTCCCAAAGGTAAACTTGATGTCCGTTATTTGCTAACAAACATGCAAGAGTTGTTCCCCATGAACCGGCACCTAAAACTGAAATTTTCATTTTTTACCTCTTATTGTTTATCGTTCGTTTTAGTTCCAAAAATTTTATTTTCTGTTCCGTTTAAAAGTCTTTTTATATTACTTATATGACGAACTATAACCAAAACTGAAATCATACCGGCAAAAACAACTATTTCCGGCAATTCTTTTAACAAATATAAACTTATCGGAAACATAAGTGCAGCCATTATTGATGCAAAAGAAACATATTTAAATATTGAAAGTGTTACAACAAACACTATAAAACAAATTAAAACAGCTACAGGATTTATAGCTAAAAAAGCACCACAAGCCGTTGCAACTCCTTTTCCGCCTTTAAAACCTAAAAATACCGTAAATGTATGACCTATTATTGTAACAAAAGCTACAGATATAATTAACCATTGAAATTCCGGATTAAAAAACATTACACAATATACAGGTATAAAACCTTTTAACAAATCCAATATTAAAGTTAAAATGCCTAACGGTTTGCTTATTGATCTATAAACATTTGTAGCACCGATATTTCCTGAACCTATCGTTCTTATATCCACATGTTTAAATATTTTTGCAATTATATAACCGAATGGTATTGCCCCGCACAAATATGATAATACTAAATATACAATTATTTTTAGTGCCATTTTCTACTCTTTAAATTTATCCTTTGAAATTTCTCTGAATTTTAAAATAATCGGTGTTCCTTTAAAAGAAAACCTTTCCCTTAATATGTTTTCCAAATATCTTTTATACGAAAAATGTACTAACTCCAAATCGTTTACCGCAATTCTAAATGTAGGAGGTTTAGATACAGGTTGTTCAATATCTTTTATTTTTAAAACTTTACCTTTCCTTGAGAAAGGAGTTTTGTCCGTAGCATATCTTATTGCCTCATTAAGTTCTTCTTGCGGAACCATTTTGGAGTATTCTTTATAAATTATAGGAGCTAACCTAAAAATTCTGTCTACCCTTTGTCTTGTTTTAGCTGAAATAAATATAATATCCGCCCAATCCAAAAATTTTAATTTTTCTTCCAACTGTTGTTGAAAAAGTCTTATTCTGTCTTCTTTATCTTCAATTAAATCCCATTTATTTACAGCTATTATGCAAGGCTTTTTCTTATCTATAATCATTCCTAAAATTTTGGCTTCGGTTTCACCTATACCTTGTTCGGCATCTGCCACCAAAACTGCAATATCTGCTTCATCTAAAGCATAGTTCGTACTTAGTGTAGATAAATATTCCAAATCATCTTTTTGTTTGTTACCTCTGTGAAGACCGGCGGTATCTATTAATAAATAATCCGTATCTTCATAAGTTGCATGAACAGATAAAGAATCCCTTGTTGTACCGGGAATATTGTGAACTATACACCTGTTCTGTTGTGTTATGGAATTTACCAATGAAGATTTACCTACATTAGGTTTCCCTACAAATATTATTTTTAATAAATTATCTTTTTTTTCAACGATATCGTTATCACCTATCATATCACATATAGCTTCCAACAACTCAACCATATTTCTGCCATGTGTAGATGATACTGATATAATATTTTCAAAACCTAATTGATAAAATTCATAACTTTTTACTTCTTCCGCAAAAGTATCTATTTTATTTACAACAAGTATTACCGGTTTTTTACTTGCTCTAACCGATTTTGCAATCACAGGTTCAAACGGATGAATTCCTGCTTTTCCATCTACAACAAAAAGAATAATATCCGAAGTTTCTATCGCCAAATTTAATTGCTGACTCATAGACTCGGAAAATTCGGAAACTTCCGTACTCCAACCGGCAGTATCTGTAACTATAAAATGTTTATCCTTCCAAGTTACTTCATAATCGTTTCTGTCTCTTGTTGTTCCTGCAATATTATGAACTATGGCTTTTTTTCTGCCGATAAATCTATTAAATAATGTTGATTTGCCGACATTTGGTCTGCCGACAATTGCAACCTTTTTATACATAAAATCCTCTACATACTCTGAAACTTGATTTTATAATATTTAATAGTATTTAACAAATTCTAAAAATATTATTTATTATTCAATATACTATTATAAGTTTCAAATGTTGTAATTTCTTTAAATGGTTTTATTTTTTCAGAAAGATTAACTATTTTCTCTTGTTCCACATTTGCATGTTTTATACCAAATGCAGTTAATACTTTTTGAAGATTACCCGTTTCTTCGTTTTCTTCTACAGAAAATAACGGCTCTATTATAAACTTATTTGGAGTTTTATATATTTTTTTTGCTTTTTCTACACCGATATCAGAAAAATCATATTTTAAAGTTGATATTATAGATTGCTCATTTTCATACAATATTTTCATCTCAAAAAATTTTTCATCAGCATTAACCGCACCTAAAGAAATAATTTTTGCTTTTACAGAATTTTCATCAAAAAACTTATCTGTTTGATATGATTTTAATTTATCAATTTGAGGTTTAATGGTTGAAACAGCCATCTGGGCTATTTTCACTTTATTATCTGAAACAGCTTTTTCTTTTTCTTGTTCCAATAAAACTTTTTCTTGTTTGTTTTTCTCTATTCTGTTATTATATTGTTTCGTTGTTTCCCATTGATCTTTTTTTACATTAAGATTGATTTTAGATATTTTACTATCATAACTTTTAACTATCTCTTCTTCACTTTCTTTTAAAGAATTATCAAAATTTCCTAACAAAGTATCTACTTCTTGCTTTGTTGTTTGTGCATCTTGTAAAGCTTTATTTATTGATATTTTTTCTTTTGGTTGAGTTTTTTCTGTAACACTTGCAGCAGAAGAAACATTTACATTAGTTAAAACAGGTTTTTCAACTTTAGCTGTTGAAGTACTGATTTCTGTTTTTACTTTATCTTCTGCTTTTGATTTATCCTGCATTTCATTACTTACATTTGCAGGAACTATATCTGAATTTGAAACTTGCGTATTTACCGGTGCAACAGCCACACTGCTTGAAATTACCGGAGCTTGTTTTACAACATTTTCTTTTGCTTTTTTATCTTTATTAGTTTTTATTTTAAACAAATAGGCTTTTGCAATATCAGCATCCATTGCAACATTTAACTTTATATTTACAGCTTGAAGATTATCTTTTTTCATAAACACTTTTTTATTTTTAACTTCAACTTTTGTAACATCTTTAACAAATTGATTATATTCACTATCAGATAAATCATAATCACTTAATTTAATACCGGACTGCTCTATTGCTTGTTTTGTTAAAGATTGCAACAAAGAAGAAACAACTTCATCTTGAGCTTTATTTGACGGAATATCTTCCGTTGCTTCCGCCTTATAATTTTTTACCTTTGCAAAACAAATAACATTTACAAACAACAACACCAAAACTAAACTAACAATTTTTTTCAACATTTTGTTTACCTCTAAAATAATTATATATTTTTTAATTGTTTATAAATAAACTTAATATTCTTCTTAAGTTCGGCAAGCGTACCGGAATTATCTATGGTTATATCTGCTAATTTCATCTTATCTTCTATCGGCATCTGTAATGCTATTCTTTTTGTTGCTTCTTCTTTTGAAAGGTTATCTCTTCTCATAAGTCTTGATAATTGTAAATGATATTTTGCATATATAACGATAACTTTATCACAAATTCTATCTAACCCTACTTCAAAAAGCAATGGCGCATCCACTATAATATCAGTAGTATTATACTTTTTAGCAATTATTTCATTTGTTTTCCTTATTATGTGCGGATGGATTATTCTCTCAAGTTCTATTTTTGCTTGCTTATCGTTAAAAACGATTTCACCTAATTTTTTTCTATTCAATGTTCCGTCATCTTTCAAAACATCTGTTCCAAAAGTACCAATAATATCCTTTAAACATTTACTATCTTTAGTAGTTAATGTTCTTGATATTTTATCTGCATCAATTATATAACAACCGATTTGTTTAAATATTTTAGATGATTGACTTTTACCGGTAGCTATGCTTCCGGTAAGACCGATTATCATTGTTACTCCTTAAAAATTGCGAAGCAATTTTTAGCTTATAGCTTACAGCTTATAAAAATCCTAACGGATTTTTGCTTATAGTTTAATGTAAAATTTTGTGAAACAAAATTTTCTAATAAGTATCAAATATTCACTTTGTGAATCTTTGCCAAAAACTTTAAGCTTTAAACTTTAAGCTATCAACTGTCTTTAAGTCTGCCCAATTACTGCCTATTTTTACTTCAACCAATAATGGAACATCCAATTTTACAGCATGTTCCATTTCATATTTTAGCATATTTATAACAATATTTTCTTCTTCTTTTGGAACTTCCAATAACAAATCATCATGAACTTGTAACAAAATTTTAGATTTTAGATTTTGTCCTTTTAACTTTTTAGAAACATTTATCATTGCTATTTTAATAATATCGGCAGATGTTCCTTGAACGGGAGTATTGAGAGCCATTCTTTCACCAAAAGATACTATTTGTTTATTCGAAGAATTTATTTCCGGGATATATCTTATTCTGCCGGTAATTGTTTGAACATAACCTTTTTGTTTTGTTTCTTCTATTATTCTGTTGGACTAATTTTTTATACCTGTATACTTTGAAAAATAACTGTCTATATATTCTTTTGCTTGTTTTACCGGAATATCCAACTGTTTAGATAACCCAAACGAAGATATACCGTAAACTATACCGAAATTTATAGATTTTGCCGCCATTCTTTGTTGTTTTGTAACATCTTCTTTTTTAGCTATATTAAATACTTCCATAGCGGTTGCGGTATGAATATCCTGTCCTGAACAAAAAGCTTTAATTAAGTTTGCATCTTTGGATATATGTGCTAACGACCTTAAATCTATTTGAGAATAATCTGCAGAAACAAAAATTTTACCTTCATCCGCTACAAAAGCTTTTCTGAATTTTTTACCGTATTCCGTTCTTATAGGAATATTTTGTAAATTCGGATCAGAAGAAGAAAGTCTGCCTGTTGTTGTTACTGCCTGATTAAATATTGTATGTATTCTTTCACCTTCAAATTCAACAAATCTTTTAGTCGAATCAACATAAGTAGATTTTAATTTCTGTAGTTCTCTGTATTTTAATATTTCGTTAGCAATATCATATTGAGACAATTCTACCAAAACAGATTCATCTGTTGAATAACCTGTCTTAGTTTTTTTTATTGCCGGTAATTGTAATTTTTCAAATAATATTGTTGCTAACTGTTTTGGTGAATTTATGTTAAATGTTTCACCTGCCAAATCATAAATTTTTTGTTCTATAACAGATATTGCATTTACTAACTCTTTATCAAAATCATCTAAAAAGTTTTTATCTATTTTTATACCTGCTGATTCCATTTCATATAGTACTTGAACAATAGGCATTTCCATATCAAAAAACAAAGATGATAAATTATTTTTATTTAATTCGTTTGTTAATATATCTTTTAAATTATAAAGGCTTATGGATTTGGAACATGAATATTGTGACAAAGTTTCTATATCAATGTTATCCGCTTTTATCTTTTTTGTCCCTTTAGAAAAAATTTCTTCTTCTGTTTTTATATGAAAATTAAGATATTTTAGTGCTAATTGTTCTATTGTATGCTGTTGTGACGGATTGATACAATATGATGCTATCATAACATCAAAACCTATATTTTTTAAATTTATATTTAATGTATTTAAAATATGTTTAATAAATTTTAAATCACAACCGATAAACTTTATTTCCTCGTTTTCAAATACAGGTTTAAATATTTCAACAAAATCTTGTTCCGGAACTTGTTGTAATATAAAGTCATTATGATTTATAGGAATATAGTAATTGTTGTCTTGCCCGTAACATAAAGAAACACCTACTATCAAATCCTGCATTATGCCGGAACCTGTAGTTTCAATATTTATTGATATTTCTTTTTGTTGTAACAAATCTTGTTTAATTGTGTTTGCTTTTTCTATTGTATCAACTATTGTTACATTATTTTTTGTTTCTTTATAAACTATTTTTTTTTGAACAGGTACTGTAATTGTTTCTTGTTTTAACTGAAAACTGTTTTGTTGAGATTTATTCGGTATAAAACTATACAGTTCATATTTCTGTAAAAAATCTTGTGCGGTTTCAAATAAGTTATCATTGAATTTCATATTTTCTATAGAAATATCTATAGGAACATTAAGTTCAAGTTGTACCAATTTTTTACTCAATAAAACATCATTTGCCCCGTCTTTAATTGCTTGAGATATTTTGCCTTTAATAGAATCTGCATTTGCAATAATATCTTCAACCGAACCGTAAGTATTTATAAGTTTTACTGCCGTTTTTTCTCCTATACCTTTAACACCGCAAACATTATCGCAATTATCCCCCATTAAAGCCAACATATCTACAATTTTGTCGGGATATAAACCGTATTTTTCATAAACTTTTTGACTATCAAACATTATATTTTTGGATTCGTTCCAAATATGAATATTATCATTTACAAGTTGAAACAAATCTTTATCACCTGTAACAATAACAACTTTTATTCCTTCTTTTTCAGCTTTTTTAGCTACCGTTCCTATAACATCATCAGCCTCAAAACCTGCCATTTCAAACGAAGCAAGATTCATAGCTTTAACAGATTCTCTTGCTATAGGCATTTGTTTTATTAAATCTTCATCTATTTGTTTCCTGTTTGCTTTATATATAGGTGATAATTGGTGCCTGAAATTTTTTGAAGGATGATCAAAACACACTGCAATATAGTCCGGTTTTTGTTCATTTTTTATTTTGTTAACAAGTTTTATAAAACCGTAAACGGCATTGGTAGGAATACCGGTAGATGTTGTAAGCGGTCTTATTGCATGGTATGCCCTGTGAATATATGCACTTGCATCTATAATATATAAAACTTTAGACACGAAAAAATACTCCGTATTTTTTAGTTTATGGGTTATTAGCTTATCAGGTTATTAGTTATTTTTTAGTTTCAATTGTTCTGTGGTAAACCTATAACCCCATAACCTTATAAATCAATAACCTAAAATTTTTGTTTTGCAAAAATTTTAGCCCTCAATAAAATGTTGAGCGGAAATTGCTGCTATTGCCCCGTCACCTGCAGCCGTAACAACTTGCCTTAATATTTTTTGTCTGACATCGCCACAGGCAAACACGCCTTCTATTGATGTGTTCATATTATCATCTGTTATGATATAACCGTTTTCATTTAATTTTATGGTTGTATTACTTAAAAATTTTGTATTAGGTAACCAACCTACAAAAACAAATATACCGTTAACCGATAACTCTGATGAAATATTATTTTTAACATTTTTCAATGTTATTTGTTCTACAGAAAGATTACCTGAAATTTTTTCTACTACAGAATCAAATATTATATTGATTTTAGGTTCTGCAAAAACTTTTTCCTGCAAAATCTTTGCAGCTCTAA
This sequence comes from Elusimicrobiota bacterium, assembly GCA_017529005.1. Lineage (GTDB taxonomy): Bacteria > Elusimicrobiota > Endomicrobiia > Endomicrobiales > Endomicrobiaceae > Ruminimicrobiellum. Next base: position 5,211 of record JAFXOB010000079.1, on the reverse strand, counting down.
ACTGATCCCTTCTGTGAATTAAATTAACTTTTGTAGCAAACTTTGTTAAATATAATGCTTCTTGTAATGCGGAGTCCCCGCCACCGACAACAGCTATTTCTTTATTTCTGAAAAAAGGGCCGTCACAAGTAGCACAATAAGATACACCCTTACCTATAAATTCTTGTTCTCCTTCAACGCCTAATTTTTTGAAATTAGCACCGCTTGCTATAATAACTGCTTTTGTAAAATATTCTTTTTTATCGGAAAGTATAACTTTTTTTATTGCATCTTCCGTTTCTATGTAAGATACTTCACCATAAGTTATTTCACAACCAAAAGTTCTTGCTTGTTTTTCCATTTTCATTGCAAGATCAAAACCGTTTATGCCTTCTTCAAAACCCGGATAATTTTCAAGATGATCTGTTATTGCAATCTGTCCGCCGCAACCTGCTTTTTCTATAAGTAAAGTTTTAAGTCTTGCTCTTGCGGAATATATTGCTGCAGACATGCCGGAAGGACCGCCACCAATTATTACAACATCATATATCATATTTTATTCTCTCTATTTTAATAAATTTTCTATATCTTTTTGCCAAAGTTCTTCTACACCCGGAGCAAAGCCTACATATTTATTATAAACATCTCCGTTTCTGTCTATTAAAAAGAATCTTGGTATTGACGATATTTTATAATTTGATATAACTTTATTGTCACTTAACAAAATAGGATAATTCATTTTTTGTTTTTTCATGAATTTTGTTATATCTTCTTTGCTTTCTTGCAGGTTTATACCTAAAACGACAAAATCTTCATTATCTTTATATTGTTCATACAATTTTTCTACATAAGGAATCGACATCCTGCATGGTGGACACCAACTTGCCCAAAAATCTATAAAAACAACCTTACCTTTATAATCAGACAAAGATATCGGTTTACCTTCCAAATCTTGTAATGTAAAATCGTAAGAAATTTCTGCACAGGATAACGAAAAGAAAGCAACTACAAATAACAATAGAATAAATAGTTTTTTATAAAACATTATCTATCTCCTGTTTTATATCATTTTTAGGCCTGAAACCAACCATCTTATTTATTGCTTTTCCGTTTTTAAATATTATAAGGCAAGGAATAGATGTTATTTGAAATTGTGATGATAACGACATATTTTCATCTGTATTAACTTTACCAACTTTAATTTTACCTTCATATTCTTTTGCTATTTCATCTACTACAGGTAACAACATTTTGCAAGGTCCACACCATGGTGCCCAAAAATCAAGTAATACAGGAATGTCCGATTTTACAACTTCTTGTTCAAAATTTGCTTCTGTTATAACTATTTCTGCCATCTTATTCCTCCGTATTATTATTTTTTCTATTATTATACTAAAAAATATATTAAAGTTTAACATAAAAAATAATAATAGTTATAAATGCTAATAATAAAATATGTAAAGACATTGCCCTATAAACTTTAATTTTGTAAAATTACGTAGTTATTATATATAAGAAAATTTAGTATATATGGAGGTTTTATTATGGCTAACAGGAGAGTGGGTATAATTACAGCCGGTGGAGACGCACCCGGAATGAATGCTGCAGTTAGAGCTGTTGTAAGAACCGGTATTTTTTGTGGTTTTGAAATGGTTGGATTCAAAAGAGCTTTCGGTGGTCTTTTAGATGGCGATTATATAAATATGACCGCAAGAACGGTAAGCGGAATAATAAATTTAGGCGGAACTATTTTAAGAACAGGAAGATGTCCGGAACTTAAAACAGAAGTTGGCAGGAAAAAAGCAATTAAAATATTAAATGATTTGAATATAGACAGTCTTGTAATTATCGGTGGAGACGGTTCACTTGCTGCAGGGGAAGCGTTAAGTAAAGAAGGCGTAAAAGTTGTAAATCTCCCTGCAACTATAGATAACGATGTTGTTGGAACGGAAGAAACTATCGGTTACGATACGGCACTTAATACAGCTGTTGATGCAATAGATAAAATAAGAGATACTGCACAGAGTCACGACAGAATATTTGTTGTAGAAATTATGGGCAGGCATCATGGTTTTTTAACTTTGGCAGTAGGTCTTGCTTCGGGTGCAGAAGTTATAATTGTTCCGGAAGTTAAACCTGATATGGAACAATTGTGTGACAAATTCAGACAAGCTAGTGTTGCAGGAAAAAATTCTTTGATAGTTGCTTACGCTGAAGGCTGCGGAAATTCATTTGAGTTCGGAAAAGAAATAGCAGACAAGACAGGTCTTGATGTAAGAGTAAGCAATTTAGGATATATTCAAAGAGGCGGAACACCAACTGCAAGAGAAAGAATTTTAGCTTCTGTTTTCGGTGCCGAAGCTATAGGATTGTTAAAAGAAAATAAAACAAATATTCTTGTCGGTTTGGAAAAAGGAAGAATAAAATTTACACCTTTCAGTGAAATTCCTAACTTAAAAAAAGAATTTGATGTAGAAAATTACAAGTTGTTACAAAGACTTTCAATATAAAAAACAGGTTATTAGTTTATAGGGTTATAAGTTTATAGGTTTAACGACAACTGCAAAAATAACCAATAACCCGATAGTCTCATAACCCAATAACCTAAAATCGCTTTGCGATTTTTATTTATAAGAGGTAAATATGTCACAAGTAGATGCACTTTCATTGATTAGAAGAGGAACTAACGAAATTATATCGGAAGAAGAATTGGCAAAGAAACTTGCTTCCGGGAAAAAATTAAGAATAAAATTAGGTGTTGATCCTACAGCACCGGACTTACATTTAGGGCACAGTGTTATTATAAATAAATTAAAAGTTTTTCAAGATTTAGGTCACCAAATAGTATTTTTGATAGGTGATTTTACGGCAAGAATCGGTGATCCTTCCGGAAGATCAGCAACAAGACCTATGATGACCGAAGAACAAATAATGAAAAACATTAAGACTTACCAAGACCAGGTTTTTAAAATTTTGGATAGAGAAAAAACAGAAGTTGTTTTCAACAGTAAATGGTTAAATGCTTTAGGTATAGAAGGACTTTTAAAACTTGCATCTAAACATACAGTTGCACAAATGCTTGTTAGAGATGATTTTGAAAAGAGATTTAAAGCGGATATTCCTATAAGTATAGTTGAATTTATGTATCCTTTGTTACAAGCTTATGATTCCGTTGCTTTACAAGCGGATGTTGAACTTGGCGGAAACGATCAAAAATTCAATCTTCTTTTAGGCAGAGACATGCAAAGAGATGCAGGGCAAGAACCGCAAGTAGTTATAACAATGCCGTTGCTTGTAGGAACTGACGGCGTTAAAAAGATGTCAAAATCTTATAACAACTATATAGCATTAAATGATAAACCACAAGATATGTTCGGTAAATTAATGTCTATATCGGATGAACTTATGATGTTTTATTATGAACTTTTAACACAAGAAAATTTAGATGAAATAAAACAAATGCATCCGAAAGAAGCTAAAATGAAACTCGGAATGATTATAGTTGAAAGATATTGGGGTAAAGAAGCTGCAGAAAATGCAAAAAATGAATTCAATAAAATATTTGCAAACAAAGATTTACCTACCGAAATAGAAGAATATAAATGTGATAAAGATAAAATAAAGTTATCAGAACTTTTGTTCGTAGCAAAAATGGTATCAAGCAAAAACGAAGCAAGAAGATTGATTGAACAAGGCGGAGCAAAAGTTGATAATGAGAAGGTTACAAGTGATACCGAAATTGAAATAAAAAATGGTATGATATTGCAGGCAGGAAAAAGAAAGTTTAAAAAAATCATAAAATAGCGACCTTAATATTTTGGTTATAATATTGAAACTCAGGAAATCGAGTATGCCCTTACGGGATCCAAGTACACTTCATTCCTGAGTTTCTTCATTCTAACCCAAAATCTTAAGGTCTTAAATGACAACTACTATATTTATTTGCTTGATTTTTCTCTATTGCATTGTTTGCATAACATTTGGCAATTTTCAATTATTGTTTTTCCACCTTCAACCCAAGGTTTTATATGGTCTGCTTCCATTTCTTCTATTTCAAAATGTTTTTTACAAATTTTACATTTACCTTTTTGTTTTTCGTAAATTTTTCTTTTCATATTGTCACTAAATTTTCTAATATTCAAATGTTTTTCTTTTCTATCAAACAAATATTCATATATTCCGGTTCTTGATGTTACATCGTCATCTTCCATTAACTTTTGAATTTCTTTTTCCAAGTCATTAGAATTATATTTATTATCTTTATATTTGTTATACAAAAAGCCCCACTCTATACTTTTCATTTCTTTTCTATATTTAGGGAATAATCTTGTAATCCAATCAATTACACTTTGAAAGTATTGCCACAATTCATTTGCATCTTTATCTTGTTGATGCTTTCCCATATATTCACGAATATCATCTTCTTTTCTTGAAGATATAATCCAACTTATTACTGTTTCTAAATATTCTTGTCTTATAGGACTACCAACCATATATTTTTCTGCAATTTTATATGCAGGACAACCTGTTTTACTGAAATGTTTTTTTGCATCAATTAACCATTGCCCTGTATAAATTGCATTTCTTAATTCTTGATTTGTTAATTTTTCCCCTGCAATATTTATTATTTTAAACCAATCTTGAATTTCTTTATCATTACCTTTACAAAAATATATTAAAAGTTTGTAATTAAGAATTTTATTTTGTTCCGTATCCGTTAAATTATGAAATGCTTTTTGATTAACAAAATAATTTCCTACGACATACTCACAAATACTAATTGTTCTTTGTTGCCCGTCAAGAAGTTCATAAGTACCATTATCTTTTACTATCCAATACATAACATTTAAAGGAAAATCACTATTTATACTGTTGATTACTTCATTTCTTTCTTTTTCTTTATAAACAAACTCTCTTTGATAAGGTGGTCTTACATTTAGTTTACCATTATATCCTACAACACCACTTTCATCGTTGTTTTTATAACCTTTAACAACTTCTTTTATTGTTATTTCTTTTAATGTAATATCCATTTTAACTCCTTATTTTTTCTTGATTATTATTCTTGCATATATACTTGAATATAATTCACCCGTTTTTGCATCTTTAAAGGCTGGTGGTTTTTTATCAATTTTTGGATTATATTTTTTATATAAAGTTCCTTTTGCATTATAGGTGTATTTTCCTGTACCTTTTCCTGTTTTCTTATTCAATATTTCCATTCTTTTATTA
>JAFXOB010000078.1 GCA_017529005.1 Elusimicrobiota bacterium | reverse complement strand
GATAATGTCGGATCTTTTATGTCTATTCCTCTTATAGATGAAGATAAGAAATGTATAGGTGCGTTTGTTGTTATAAGTAAAACAGAAAATTCATTTAATACGGATAATATTGATATAATAAATAATGTTTCTCAATATTTGGTTGCATTGATAAATAGAATAAAAGATTATCAAAAAATAAAAGAAACAAATCGAAAATTGGAAATAGAAATAGAAACAGCTTCGAAAGAACTTATTAAGACCAATGATGTTTTAGTAAAAAAGACCAAAAATATTAGAGATATTTTTGATATTGCTTTGTATGTATCAACAAAAGTAAATATATCTGATTCCATTGAATATATTTCATCGAAAGTAAAAGAAATTTTGGATGTAGAAAGATTTGGTGTTTTCATGTATAATAAAGAAAAAAATATGTTGTGTTCCGTAAAAGGCTCTTTCGATTCAAAAGATATCTTAAAAATTGTTAATAAAAAAGGTACAATTTATAATGATATAATAAATGATTGTAATAATTTTATTTTAAATAATGATTCCGATTTAAATAATTATTCACGAAATTTATTAAGTGATATATTTAATGTAAAAACGGCAGCTTTTTTGCCGGTAAAACAAGATAGTAAAGTACTTGCTATAATAGTTGCAATTAATAAAAAAGAAACCGGATTTAATTGTTCGGATATTAAAATATTAGAACATATTTCTGTTATTATTTATGGTATAATAGAAAAAATGAGTTTGTATGAAAAGATAAATGGTAATATAGAAATGGGGGAAACAAATGGAAATCGCTGATTTAAAAAATATATCAGCATCTGTAAGAAAAGAAATACTTAAGATGTTGCAAAAAGCAGGTTCCGGTCATCCGGGAGGAAGTTTATCTGCCGTGGAACTTTTAGTAGATTTATATATTAATCATATGAATTTTAATAAGAATAATTGTCAGGATAAAAACAGAGATTATTTTGTGTTGTCAAAAGGTCATGTTTGTCCCGTTTTATATGCAGTTTTGGCAGAAATCGGATGTATACCGAAAGAAGAATTGGATACTTTGAGAAAAGTCGGAAGCCGTTTACAAGGTCATCCTGCTATGGATAAACATATTCCGGGAGTAGAAATTTCTACCGGTTCTTTAGGGTATGGCTTATCAATAGGTGTCGGTATTGCAAAAGGTATGAAAACATTAAAACAGGAAAACAGAGTTTATGTTCTTATGGGAGACGGAGAACAACAGGAAGGTTCAATTTGGGAAGCTGTGATGTGTGCACCGCATTTTAAACTGGATAATTTATGTGCAATTGTTGATTGTAACGGGTTACAGATAGATGGTAAAGTCGAAGATATATTGAATATTAATCCTATATCGGATAAGTATAAAGCTTTCGGTTGGAATGTTATAGAAATAGACGGACATAATCTTACAGAAATAGATGATGCATATTCAAAAGCAAAGCAGTGTAAGGGTAAGCCGACAGTAATAATTGCAAAAACGATAAAAGGTAAAGGTGTTTCGTTTATGGAAAATGTTGCTGATTGGCATGGTAAAGCTCCTAATGCCGAACAATTGGAACAGGCACTTAAAGAAATAGATGAAAGTATAAAGTAAATAATTTTTGAATAATATAAGGAAATAAATTATGGTAAATGTTTTTGGTAATAAAGCTACAAGGTTTGGTTTTGGTGAAGGACTTGTCGAGTTAGGTAAAAAAAATGACAAGATTTTTGTTCTTGGCGCAGATACTGTTTCTTCCGTTGCAATAAACGGATTTCAAAAAGAATTTCCCGAAAGATTTGCTAATGTAGGTATTGCGGAAGTAAATTTATTGGGAATGGCAGCCGGTCTTGCAGTTGCAGGTTTTGTTCCGTTTGTTTCAACTTATGGAGTTTTTGCTTCCGGTAGACCTTGGGAACAAATAAGAACGACAATTTGTTATTCAAATTTGAATGTTAAAATTGGTGGTTCTCATTCCGGTCTTATGGTTGGGCCTGATGGTGCGACACACCAAGCTTTGGAAGAAATATCAATAATGAGATGTTTGCCTAATATGACTGTTCTTGTTCCATGTGATTTAGTTGAAACAAAAAAGGCAACAATTGCTGCAGCAGATTATAACGGTCCTGTTTACATAAGATACGGCAGAGAAAATATACCTATAATAACAGAAGAAAAAACAGAATTTGAGATAGGGAAAGCCATAAAAATGAAAGAAGGTAAAGACGTTTGTATTATGGCTTGCGGTTCAATGGTTTATGAAGCATTAATGGCTGCCGAAATTTTGGAAAAAGAGGGAATTAGTGTAAGAGTTCTAAATATACATACTATAAAACCGATAGATAAAAAAGCAATAATTGAATCCGCCAAAGATTGTGGCGCTATAGTAACCGCAGAAGAACATCAAATATTCGGCGGATTCGGTAGTGCCGTAGCGGAAGTTGTTGTTACAAATTGCCCTGTTCCTATGGAATTTGTCGGAGTTAATGATACTTTCGGCGAATCAGGAAAGCCGGCAGATTTAATTATTAAATATGGTTTAAAGGATGTCAATATAGTAGAAGCAGCAAAAAAAGTTTTAAAAAGAAAATAAATAAAGACAAGTCAGCTCAGCCAAAAAGTTCAATTTAGGAGGAGCAATGTCAGATATAAACAGAGTTATTTT
>JAFXOB010000077.1 GCA_017529005.1 Elusimicrobiota bacterium | reverse complement strand
GCCTGTTGCGATAAATGTACAGTGCCATTCATGCAGAAGAAAAACAATAATAATATGAAGATAACAATAGAGCAATTATTACAAAATATAGAAACTGTTAAAGCCGGAACGAAAATAGAGTTAACCGGAACGATATATACGGCAAGAGATCAAGCTCATAAAAGATTGGTAGAACTGTTAAATAGTGGTAAACAATTACCAATACAATTAAAGAATGCTTGTATATATTATTGCGGACCGTGTCCTAATGCCCCTGACAAAATTATCGGTTCTTGCGGACCGACAACATCTTCAAGAATGGATGTTTATACACCAAAAATGTTAGATAACGGTGTAAAAATTCTTGTCGGCAAAGGTAAAAGAAGTAAGGATGTTTTTGATTCAATACAAAAAAATAAGGCAATATATTTGCTTGCTACCGGTGGGGTAGGCGCATTGATAGCAGAGAAAGTAAAAAGTTTTAAGTTGATTGCTTTTGAAGATTTAGGACCGGAAGCAATTTATGAAATAAAAATTGAAAATTTTCCGTTGATAGTAGGAATAGATTGTAACGGAAACTCTTTGTTTAAGGAGTAAAAATGTTTTTAGCAATAGATATTGGAAATACAAACATTACACTTGGTTTATTTAAATTTAAAGATAATAAAATAGAAGATAAACCGTTCCAAATTTGGAGAATAGCTACATCCAAAAAGAAAACGGCAGATGAATATGCAATAAAAATTTTGGATATATTTTATTATTCCAAAATAGATATATCAAAAGAACAAATTAAAGCTGTTGCTATTGCAAGTGTTGTACCGTCATTAGACAATGTTTTTGCAGATTTAACAAAAACATATTTTAAAAAAGATGCAATGTTTATTACAAGTAAAAGAGCCGGCGGATTAAAGTTTTTATACAATAATCCCGAAGAAGTAGGTGCAGATAGAATTGCCGATGCTGTTGCTGTTTATGAAAGATATAAAACAGCCTCAATAGTAATAGATTTTGGAACAGCAACAACATTTGATTGTATAGATAAAGAAGGAAATTATTTAGGCGGTGTAATAACGGCAGGGCCTCTAATATCTGCAGAGGCATTAACACAAAGGACAGCAAAACTTCCGCAAGTAACTTTAAATATGCCTGCAAAGATTGTAGGAAGAACAACTGTTGAATGTATTCAGTCCGGTTTGTATTACGGATATATAGGTTTAGTAAAAGAAATTTTACACAGAATAAAAAATGAAATGGTAGCAGATAATATAAAAGTTATTGCAACCGGCGGTCTTTCTTATCTTATGGTAAAAGAGATGGAAGAAATAGAAGGTGTTATACCTGAATTGACATTGGAAGGTATTAAAATAATTTGGGAAAAAGAAAATTTTTGCTAAACAAAAATTAGGTTATAAGTTTATAAGATTATAGGATTATAAGTTTAACTGCGAACAACTAAAAAAATAACCAATAACCCTATAACCCAAAAACCTATAAACCAAAAATTGTGAAGCAATTTTTATGGGAGAATAAAAATGAAAAAATTATTGTTGTTGTGTGCGGTTTTATGTTTGGTATCGGTTAATGTTTTAGCAAATCCATTAGATAAATTCAATGATGTAATGGATAATGTATCAAGTTCACAAGCTAAAAGATATTTAGAGCATTTGGCAAGTGATATGGGTGCTATTATGACAGGAAGTAATTATGGAATTAATGCAAGTTTAGGCTTTGCAAATTTAGATGTAAGTTTAAAACTTAATACTGTTAATGTTGATAATGAAATAATGAGAGCAGAAGGAACAAGTCAGGTCTATATGCCTATGCTTGTTGCAGCTTTTGGTTTGGTTTCCGGTTTTGATGTTATAGGAAAATACGGATATTTTTATGATTCAAGTTTATATGGAGCCGGTATAAGATATAAATTGTATGAAAGTACTGCATATTTTTTACCGTCTGTTACCGTTCAAGGTATATATTCTATATTAAATATTGACAGTTCAGGTAACAAAGTAGATAACAGTAATATTGCATTGGCAGCTATTGCTGCTTTTCCGATACCGCATGTTACACCTTATGTTGGTATAGGTTTTGACAGAACAAAATCTGAAGCAAAATCTTCAAATAAAGAAGGTTTATCTGCCGAAGCTGATAATATGGGTTATTCATTAGGTGTGTCTGTATCAATACTTATGATAAACGGTTCTGTAGGAGTAACATTCTACGATGGAGTTCCAAGTTATACATTTGGATTGAGTGCAGGTTTTTAGTTTATACTGTTTTCCGTGAATAAAATAAGATTTATAATATCAATTTTGCTTTTACCATTACTGCTTGTGTTGGTATATGATTTTATTCAATTGTTTTTCTCTTTTGCAGGGAAAACCAATTCTAATATAGTTCCTTTTTGGATAGGAATAGTATTTTATTTTTTGTTTCAAGTAATATTTTTTAAGCCTATGTCCACTTATGTTTTCGGACATGAATTAACACATGCGTTGGCCGGTCTTTTAAGCGGAGCACAAATAAAAAAGTTTAAGGTGTCTTCAAATAAAGGAAGTGTTACTTTAACCAAGGATAATATTTTTATTACATTAGCTCCGTATTTTTTCCCGATATATCCGATAATAGTAATTCTTATATATTTTGCTCTTGCATGGTTTATGGATACTACAAAAATATATTCTTGGTTTTTGTTCTTTGCAGGTATTTCTCTTGCATTTTATTATGCATTAACTTTCTATGCTATTAAAGTCGGTCAGGAAGATATGAAAATTTACGGAAAGTTTTTTTCTTTGGTTTTTGTTTGTTTTGTTAATATAATAATGGTAGTATTAGTTTTAGCTTGGATTTTTCCAACACATATATATGTGAAAGATTTTTTTGTTAATGTTTTTAATGATGGTATAAATTTTTATAAATATATTTTTATAGGAGTATATAAATGCTTGGCTTTCCTAAAGACGAAATAAAAAGAAAAACTTTTCATATACTTACGCTTATTTATGTTGCTGCTTATTGGTTTCTACCTAAAAACATAGTTTTAATAGGACTTTTAATAGCAATTATAATTGTTTTGTTGGGAGAATTTATAAGAGCAAGAAACGAAAAATTCAATGTGTTCATATTAAAAGTTTTAGGCGGTGTTCACAGAGAATCCGAAACTCATAAAATAAGCGGTCTCCCTTGGACTCTTTCCGGAGCATTTTTAGCAATTCTTTTATTTCCGGAAAAAACTTTTGTTTTAGCAAGTTTTTTATATCTTGCTTTCGGTGATGCATGTGCTGCACTTTTCGGTAAAGCGTATGGTAAACATAAAATATATGCAGGTAAATCTTTAGAAGGTTCAATAGCTTGTTTTGTTGCATGTTTGATTGTAGGTTTAATAGTTCTTCCGAGTTGGCAATTTGCCGTTGTAGGTGCACTTATAGCTGCTTTTATAGAAACAATTCCTTGGCCGTTAAACGACAATTTTTGGATGCAAATAATAAATGCGGGAATATTAACATATATAGCAAGATTTTTTTAATTTAATATGAAAAAAATAATATATATATTGTTTTTGTTAATTCTGACCTCCTATTTATATGCAGATAAAATATTTTTTACAAGAGGAAGTGCCGATTTTAATGAAATTGCATTGTCCTTTGATGATGGTCCCGGTTTAAATACAAAAGAATTATTAAAAATTTTGGATAAAAAAAATGTAAAGGCTACATTCTTTTTATTAGGGACATCTATTGTAAAAAGGCCTAAACTTGTAAAAGAAATTTATAATAAAGGACATGAGTTAGCAAACCACACATATAATCACATAAATTTTTATAAATATAAAGAAGAAGATAAAGAAGAAAAAATAAAAGAAGAGTTGTTGCAATGTCAGGATTTAATAAAATCTATTACCGGTTACAGAACAAAATTGGTAAGATTTCCGTATGGATACTTTAAAGACGATGCGATAGATATTGCAAAAGATAGCAATTACAAAATTGTAAATTGGACATTTGGTATAGATTGGGAAAAAGAAGTTTCTTATGAGGATATGTTAAATTTATATTTAGAGAATGTTAAACCGGGGACAATTTTTCTTATGCATGATTTACATAAAAATCCGGTAATTATAAAAATACTTCCTTTATTGATAGATAAAATAAAAGAAAAAAAATATAATATTGTAACAGTAGGTGAAATGATAAATAAAAGAGTAAAGGAGAAATAGGTATGAAAAATATTATTATTATTTCTGTCCAACAAAGAAAAAATGTATCAGGTGCAGTTCAGGAAGTTTTAAGTGAATATGGATGCTTGATAAAAACAAGACTTGGTATTACTGATAGTACAACAAAAAAATGTTCTCAAACAGGACTTATAATATTGGAGTTTTTAGGTAACAAAAGAGAAATAAATTTAATGTCAAAAAAATTATCAAAAATAAATGGTGTTGCCGTAAAATCGGTTTCAATATAGTTTTGTTTTTGGAGACAATTATGAAAAAGTTTTTAATGTTAAGTTTAAGTTTATTATTTGGTTCATCATTTGTATATGCAGATATAGTTTCGGACTTACAAACTAAAAAAAATAACACTCAAAAAACAGGTATTTCATATACCATAGTAGTCCCAGGAGATTATGAGGGAGAGGCTCCTAAAGAATATGTTACAACGGAAAAAGGTAATAGTAAGTTATTTGAATATAAAGAAAATT
>JAFXOB010000076.1 GCA_017529005.1 Elusimicrobiota bacterium | reverse complement strand
ATTTTGTTGTATTAATTGTTTTGCTTGTTCTATTACTTCTCTATTATTCATTAATCTGCTCCATTATTAAACTTTTCTTAAATCCATTTTAATATTATTATTTATACAATCATTATTACACCAATTTTTTGGATTATTAACAATCCTTTTTCTATACTCTTGCATTTGTTCATTATTCCATATAGTTAAAATTGATTCTTCTTCTATATTGCCAACGGATTTGCTACATAAACAACCCGGACGAACATCTCCTCCCGGATCAATATTTAATTGTTGCCAAGGCAAATAACAAAATAATGCTTCTGAGTTTTTTCCCTTAGAAGAATCTCTTTTTGCATCATCAACTTTTTTTTGTTTTTCTCTTTCATCTTTATTTTCATTTATAATTGTTTTCTTTAAGATTTCTTCTTTCTTAATTATAGGTATAGAATGAAAAAATTCAATATTATAATCTTTTGCTTTTTGTTCCGCAATGTTAATTTTATTCGATAACTCACTCATAATATTAAATTCATTTTCTATATATATGTTTTCTTCTATCTGTTGACCACCCCAAATAGGCATCATATAAACAATATCAAAATCATATTTATTGGCAAAATCAATAAATTTGTCCGTATCACTGTAATTAGATCTCATTATTACTGTATGCATTTTTAATTTTAATTTTGATTTTTTTCTTTTTCTCACTTCATTTAACTTCTCAATATTTTTTAATAAAACATCATATTTAGAACCATACCTTATTTTTTCATAGATATCTTTACTTAATCCATCTATTGAAATAGTAAGTTCTATATCAGCTTCGGTTAAGGCATCTATCCATTTATCATTTAATAACATACCGTTACTTACTATCGTTTGCTTTAAAGATTTATTTTTTAAAGATTCTAAAAACAAGTCATAAAAATTATCTAACAACAAAACTTCCCCGCCTTGCCAATTAACACTTTGAAAATATGGCAATAATTGCTTTATTTCATCTATAGTTTTTTGTGGCATATCCCATTTCTTTCTTACAACTTCACACATAATACATTTTGAATTACACTTAGTTGATAATGTTGCTATCAACCTTTTAGGATATGACTTCAAAATTATTTTTTTATTTTTTATTTCTTCTTCATTTAATAATAAATTTTCTGTTGCTTTATCCATTTTTCACCAACATGTAAACTTTTTATGTTCCTTTGATACAATATTATTTTTACAATTATCACAACACCATTGCTGATTAAAACCTACAATTTTTTTTCTATACTCTTGCATAATATTATTATTCCATAATTCTTCATAATTATTACAATTATGAATATCACCAATATTCTCTAAACACATACATTCCGGTCTTAATTTTCCTTCAACTGTAGTCGCAATTTGTTTCCAAGGTCTAAAACATAAAGGCTCTTTTTCAAAAGGTACAACAATATCAGTATTCTCCTCTTTTTTGTCATGTTTACAATTTAAAATTTGTTCTTCTTTTATTTTTTCACATCTCTCATTTAAAATATTATCTATATTTTCTAACAAACAAATAATTTTAATTTTATTTTTTTGTGCTTTATCAAATGCCTTATTACAAATTTCTTTTATATTCATCAACTCATCAGTATTTTTGTTTCTTAAACTATATTGTTTATTAGCATCCATAACCAATGGTGACCAAATTAAAACATTTATATTATACCTAATTGCGAAATCTACTATTTTATCCAATGTATAAATATTTTCATCGGATATTGTTGTTCTCATTGTTACTGTTATATTTGATTTATTTTTTATTCTATAGTCTTTTATACATTCTAAATTTTTTAACAACTGTTCAAACTTTGCACCTATTCGCAATTTTTCATAAATATCTTTTTGTATACTATCTATTGATATTGTTAAATCCAAATGATTTGCTTGAGTTATTAAATTAGCCCATTGTTCATTTATGAGAAGTCCGTTGGTTATTATTATTTGTTTCAAATACTTGTTTTCCATTGCTTTTAAAAACAATTCTTTAAAATATTTATATAAAAAAACTTCACCGCCCTGCCATGTAATTAACTCCAAATTTTCCAAGTTGCTTAATATATATTGTTTAAATTT
>JAFXOB010000075.1 GCA_017529005.1 Elusimicrobiota bacterium | reverse complement strand
CTAAAATTTTTTTTATTTTATTTATTATTTCCGGATAAAAATAAAATCTTTTTTTGTTAAGAGTAATAGAATTTGTTCTGTAAACTCTATAAAAATAATTTGCTTTATCAATAAACTTTATATTCCTTGCTGATAATATTGCTTCATAATTAAAAGTAATATCCCCCATTATTCTGCTTTCAAAAACAATATTATTTTTAATAATAAAATCTCTTTTATATATTTTCGCCCATAAAGACCATATTAATCTTAAAGTCAACAATTTTTGTTTATTCTCTAAAAGACTAAAATCGGTATCATAACAGAATTTAGGATACTTATATTCTTTAATTTGTTTATTAAAAATATAGAAACCAATTCCAATAATATCATAATCATATTTAATCATATTGTCATATAACGTTTTAACATAATCCTTATCTGTCCAATCATCAGGATCTACAAACGTTATATATTTACATTTTGCAATTTTTAATCCTTCATTTCTTGCATTACTTACGCCTTTATTTTCTTTTAAATCGATTAAAATAATTCTATTATCTTTCTGTTGATATTCTTTGATGATTTGTAAAGATTTATCTGTAGAAGAGTCATTTATACAAATAATTTCAATATCTTTAAACGTTTGATTAATAACACTATCCAGACACTGTTTTAAATATTTTTCGACATTATATATTGGGATAATTACTGATACTTTTGTTTCCATTGTCTTAAATTATACATTAAATATAATATTTATAACAAGAATACAGTGTATTTCATTGAAAAGCTATATTTTTTTTTATAAAATTTTTTTATATGAGAATAAATATTTGTTTAATATCAGATGAAAATTTTGTACAACATTTAGCCGTTACAATGGCTTCTATTTTATCTAATGCCGATAACGATGATGATTTACACTTTTATCTTTTATTATCTGAGGATGTTTCGGAAATAAACAAGCAAAAAATATTAAATTTAAAAAAAATTAAAAATTGTAATATCAATTTTGTAAATGTAAATGTATCTGCTTTTAAAAATTATGCATTAAAAAAAAGAGCTGCAAATTATAAGTTTATGTTGGCAAACATACTTAAAGATTTAGATAAAGTATTGTATTTAGATTGTGATTTGATAGTTCTTTCAAGTTTAAAAGACTTATTTTCAACAAATATAGATAATTATTATATTGCAGCTGTAGAAGATTACGGATATTATTATCTTAATTTACACCTTGATTATCATATAACAGACTTTTATGTAAACACAGGCGTTTTGTTAATAAATTTAGATTTATGGCGAAAAAATAATCTTGCAGAAAAATTTATAACAATAAAAGAAAAAAGTGCAAAAAATTTCGTTTTTGTTGATCAGGATGTAATAAATTTATGTTGTATAAATAAAATTAAAAACCTTCCTTTAGAATATAATTTTCAACATGATTTTTTTGAAGTTAACAGAAAATTCAGATATCATCCTTTAAACAACAAAATTAAATCTGTTAAAAACAAAAAAATTATTCATTACACAACACCTGATAAACCATGGAAAGCATATTGTCCTGCAATGAAATATTATTACAAATTTCTTAAAATGACAGATTTTAAAATAAACATAACATTTAGTTTAGTAACAATCATAATATTATCGTATGTTAAATATATTTTTAAATCTATATTATATTTTATTGCTTTTATACTTTCGCCAATAATAAACATATACAAAAGAAAAAGTTTTGTTAAAATAAAATTGTTTGGTTTTCTTGAATTTAATCTATTTAAAATAAAAAATAAATATTTAAAATATTGATTAACAATAAAGGAAACTGTTATCTAAATAAAATTTATTTACAATTGTTAAAGTATGAGAATAAATATTTGTTTAATATCAGATGAAAATTTTATACAACATTTAGCTGTTACAATGGCATCAATATTATCTAATGCCGGTATAGATGATGATCTGTATTTTTATATATTACTGGATAAAGAGTTATCTGTAAATTCAAAAGAAAAAATTATCAAACTTAAATAAATAAAAAGATTTAACATTAGTTTTATAAAAGTTGAAAAAAATATCTTTAACAACTATTCAAATGTCAGAAAAATGGCAAATTTCAAATTCTTTCTTGGGAATATATTTAAAAATTTAGATAAAATTCTATATTTAGATTGCGATTTGGTTGTTCTTACAAGTTTAAAAGAGTTATTTTCCGAAAACATAGATAATTACTATTTAGCAGGAGCAGATAATATCGGACATTATTTTTTATATAAAGACAGAGGATATTTTGTTTCAAGTTTTTATATTAATTCCGGAGTTATGTTAATTAATTTAGATTTATGGCGAAAAGATAATCTTGCAGAAAAATTTATAACAATAAAAGAAAAAAACATTAATAATTTTATATTCGTTGATCAGGATGTAATAAATTTATGTTGTGAAAATAAAATAAAACCTTTAGATTTATCTTGGAATATGCATACAGGTTTTTTTAAAAACATTTCTTTTCATCCGAGAAAGAATGATATAAAAAAAGCAATATCCAATCCCAAAATAATACATTAATCTTCTTTTAAAAAACCATGGAACGGATATTCTCCTCTAATGAAATACTATTACAAATATTTAAAGCTAACCTCTTTTAACAAAAAAATTACTTTTTTATTTAAATTAAAAGTTTGCTACACATATATACTATATCTATTAAACATTTTTTACAGAAAACTTATAGTTCTGTTTTCGCCTATCATAAAAAAAATAAAACAAAACAAATTTTTAAGAAAGATAAAAGATAAAATAAATAATATATTAGGAATTAATAAAAAAGAGACTCATCGATAATTATCTACAAATTAAAATCTCATATTTTTTTATCAAATAGAGCATTTATTTTTTTACTTGTTTTATAGACATATACAGTTTTGCAATAAAGTAGTAATTTATATTGGTAATTAAACAAAATTTAAATATAATTAATTTTAAACCAAATAAGAAATCTTTTGAACAATTTATATTTAATTTGAAAGTTTTTTTATTGTAAAATTCCTTCCTAAAACAAGTAAATATTGTTTTTATTTGTAATTTCTCTATAAGTCTTACAGTTCCCCTTGTAATATAGTAAAAGAACACGGTTTCATAAAACTTGTAAGAATTTATATCTTTAAGCATTTGTTTTAAATCTTTATACAAGCAAAATTTATAATCATATATTTTCTTATTTATTCCATACATTTCTGAATTTTCTCTCTTTAATCTGTAATTATACAATTGGTCTTGTAAAAACAAAAAACTTTTACTTTTTACAATAGCTTCCCAGACATATATAATATCTTCAAGTTTATTTGCTCTAAAAAAGATTTCTTTTGAAAACAAGAATGATTTTTTAAAAATTTTTGACCAAACTTGAACTGATGGAATATTTAATAGCACTTGTTTTTTTATTTTCTCATCGGAAATTACAACATCACACAAATTACTTTTTACTTTATGATCAACAAATTTATCATCATATACTCTTATATAGTTAACGGAAACAAAATCGGTATTATACTTTTTTATTGAATTATATAACACTTCAATAAAATTTTCTTTAACCCAATCATCGGAATCAACAAATGTTATATATTCTCCTTTTGCATGTTTAACTCCTTCGTTTCTTGCAAAGCCTGCACCGACATTTTGTTTTAAATCAATCAAATTTATTCTTTTATCTTTTTTTTGATATTCTTTGATTATTTTAAGGCTATTGTCTGTAGAACAATCATTTACAACGATAACTTCTATATCTTTAAATGTTTGATTTAAAACACTATCAATACATTGTTTTAAATATTTTTCAACATTATGCACAGGAATAATTACTGAAACCTTAATATCCATAAGTTTATATTTTACAATTCCAATCTGTTTCTTTAGGTTTATTTTGACAATGTCATAATATACATGGCAACATTAGCACAATATTTATAAGATTCCTTAGGTTTCTTTAAATATTTTAAAATTTATTTTATTCGTATCATGAACTTTTATTATATCAAAATAACGACATATTTTGTATAATAACCTCATGAAAATTAATATATGCTTTTCTACTGATAACAACTATATAAAGCCATTATATTCTTCTATTACATCAATATTAAAAAATGCAGATATTGATACAGACTTAAATATTTTTATTTTAGAAAATGATTTGTCCGACAAAAACAAAAATATACTTTTAAATTTAAAGACCATAAAGGAATGTGAAATAAAATTCATAAAAATAGAAACTACACTAATTAGTGATTTGCCTGATTTTAAAGAAAATTTAAATTATATTTCTAAAACATCATTTTTTAGGTTTTTTGTTGCCGATTTATTAAAAGACATAGATAAAATTATTTATCTTGATTGCGATATTATTGTTTTATCGGATTTAAAGAGTTTATTTATACAGGATATACAAAACAATTATATAGCTGCCGTCGAAGATATAGGATATTATTGTAATTTATCAAAGCATAAATATCTTAAAAATTTCGACTTTTATATAAATGCCGGAGTTTTATTAATAAATTTACAGATTTGGAGACAAAAAAAACTTTCTTTAACTCTTTCTAATATCGGAAAGCAAAAAATTAAAGATTTTATTTTTTTAGATCAAGATATATTAAATGTTGTTTGTAAAAATAAAATTAAACTCCTTGACTTCTCTTACAATGTACAAACTGACTGTTTAAAAAAAGGAATATTATCCAAACATCCAAAAAAGAAAAGAATAAAAGAAGATATTAAAAAAACAAAAATTATACATTACACTTCAAGTAAATAGCCATGGAACTCTTTCGACTATATTCCTTTAAGAAAATATTACTTACAATACGAAAAACTAACTCCGTTCAAAACAAAATACACATTAAAAACAAAAATAAAATTTTTTGTTCAAGACTTATACTTTAATTCTATATTTTTACCTGTTGTAAAAAAGATACAACATTTGTTAAAAAGAATATTTAATTAAAGTTCTTTTTTGCAGAAATTCAATGCTGATTCTATGACGGCATCCATATCGTAATATTTATATTCACCCAATCTTCCACCGAAATAAACATTTTGTTCTTTATCTGCCAATTCTTTGTATTTTAAATATAAACTGTTATTTTTTTCATCATTAACGGGATAATATGGTTCATCTTCTATATTCCACTCTTTTGAAAATTCTTTTGATATTACAGTTTTCGGTAACTCATTACCATTCTCGTCTTTTCCAAATTCAAACCATTTATGTTCTATAATTCTTGTCCAAGGTGTTTCTTTATCGGTATAATTAACAATAGCATCTCCTTGAAAATTAGGTATATCCAATATTTCACTTTCAAAACGAACAGTTCTGTATTGTAATGTTCCAAGTTTATATTCAAAGTACGCATCTATTGCACCGGTATAAATAATCTTATCTGCAACAGAATTATAATATTGTTTCTTTTTTAAATAGTCTTCATTTAATCTTACTTCTATTCCATCCAGCATATTTTTTACAAGTTTTGTATATCCGCCAACAGCTATTCCCTGATATAAAGCATTGTAGTAATTGTTATCATATACAAATCTAACCGGAAGCCTTTTAATAATAAATGTCGGCAATTCTTTACAATCTCTTCCCCACTGTTTTTCGGTATATCCTTTTATTAGTTTTTCAAATATATCTCTGCCTACCAAACTAATTGCCTGTTCTTCTAAATTTTTGGGAACACCTTGTACTTCTTTTCTTTGTTCACTTATTATTTTTTCTGCTTCTTGTGGTGTAGTACAACCCCACATTTTATTAAAAGTAAACATACTAAAGGGTAATGAATAAATTTCACCTTTATAATTTGCTACAGGCAAATTTGTAAATCTGTTAAATTCAACAAATTTATTTACATAATTCCAAACTTGTTTATTATTAGTATGAAATATATGTGGACCGTATTTTTGAACATTTATTCCTTCAACTTTTTCTGTATAAACATTACCTGCAATATGATTTCTTTTCTCTACTATTAAAACTTTTTTACCTTTATCCGCTGCTTGTCTAGCAAATACTGCACCATATAATCCGCAACCTACTATCAAATAATCGTATTTCATTTTCTTGTTTCCTATATTAATAATTTATAGATTAACCTTAATTTTAGATTATACAATTTTATTTAAGGTTATAATAGTTTATTAGTTAAGTTGTCTATATGTAAAACTATTTAGCTCTTTTTTTATTTTGTCATTAAATTTTTTAAAAAATAAAAATATTTATTTAATATATAATTTTTATATTCTTTTCTAAGAATTTTCCATAACTTTTTCTTATATTTGCTTGCACATATTGCATATGCATTTTTTCTTACAAGATATCTTTGCTTTAATTTTTCAGTTATATTCGCACCTGTCCAACAACCTTTTTCATGTTGTCTGTATATAGATAAAGGTGTTGAAATAAATCCAATTTTCCCTTTTTGTTCTAAATAAAATTGCAAAGAAACTTCAGAAAATCTATATCTGTATAAAACATTTGGTAAATTTTTCATATATTTAGAAACAAACATACAGGTAGAAAAATTAACAATTACTGATAAAT
>JAFXOB010000074.1 GCA_017529005.1 Elusimicrobiota bacterium | reverse complement strand
TTCTATTTCAATATTTTTTGATTGTTTATATAATGTTAAAAAATTTTTTAAGGATGAAAAATTTTTATTTAAAGCTTTATAAACTTTAGCAAGTAATAAACTTAAATTATAGTTATTTTTATTGTTGATTTGTTTTAAAATTGTTTCTGATTTTAGAAAATTTTGTTTTATATAGTATATTTTACCGAGTTCAAACAAAACTTCTTCCGTATTAGGATTTTTTTTGTTTAGATTTTCAAATAAGATTAAAGCTTCATCAATATTTTTATTAATTAATTGTTTACCGGCTTCTAAACTTTCATTAAGATTTTTCATGTTTAATAAATTATTTCATCTTCTCTATTATTTCTCATCCCTTTAGAATACAAATAAATAAACGGAACAAATAACAATGCAAGTCCTAATGCAAAAACCAATCCTCCGCAAACCGCAATAGCCATCGGTTGGTTAGTTGTAGCACCTTCTCCTAACCCTAATGCTAACGGGATAAGACCGACAACGGTTGTTAATGTTGTCATTATAATTGGTCTTAAATGATCTGAAGTTGTAGACACAACCATTTGTTTCAACACAAGCATATCTCTGTATTTATCAGGATCTTTTGAAAGATGATAATTATATCTGTCCACAAGCAAAATAGAAATATTAACAACGTTTCCGACTAACATTATTATACCCAACATAGATATAGAATTGATTGACTGTCCTGTTATAAGCAAAGTTAAAAGAGAACCTATAATACCTAAAGGAACTGCAGTCATAACGATTATAGGTTGCAATAAAGATTCAAATTCGGATGCAAGTATCATATAAATTATTATTATACCCAATATCAAAGCAAACGATACTTGTGATAATGCTTCTTTCATAGCAAGCATTTCTCCGGTAATAAAAGCACTTACATCTTTATTGTCATACATATCATCCAACAAAAGTTTAAGTTCTCCGACAGCTTTTGTGAAATTACCTTTAACATTTGCAGTAACAAGATATGTTCTTTCACCTTCAACTCTTTTAATTGCGGGAAGAGTTTTTACAAAGCTTGCTTGAGCAATCTGTTTTAACTGAATTGTCATACCCCAGGAAGAATATGCCGTCATCTCTAATACTTTTTCTAAAGAGTCTCTGTCTTTAGGTTGCATTCTTACTCTTATATCCATTTCATCATCAGGTAATTTTAATTTTGTTGCAACAAAACCTTTAATACCGGCAAGAGTCATAGCCGCAATATCCTGAGTAGATAAACCAAATAAAGAAGCTCTTTCTCTGTCTATTGTAAGTCTAAGCTCAGGGACCTCGTCGGAAGGATCAACTTTTATTCCATAAAATTGCGGCATGTTTTCCATTTGAGTTTTTAACTTATCCGCATATTCTCTGAGTTTTGATAATTCTTTACCTTTCAGTTCAACAGTAACACCCGCGGTAGAACCTATACCGGAACCGAAAAGTCCCTGTTGAGTAATAAATTCTACATCTAAATCTTTTATATTCCATTTTTTTATTTCATCACTTAAATCAGCAACTATTTCGTTTGTTGACAGACCTTTTGATGTTAAATTCGTTATAATTCTGGCCTGATAACTTCCGGAAGTTTCTATTCCTGCCGCACCGCTATCTTCTCCGGTGGAACCTACGGTAGTGGAAACATCTTTAACTTCATCATATCTTGCTATGGCTTTTTCTATTCTTCTAACAACGGAATCCGTAATTTCAAGAGGAGTATCGGGATGCATAGCTACATTCAGTACAAATCTTCTTTCATCTGATTTTGCCATAAATTCTTTAGGTATAAAATAAACTATCATTGCACCGAGCAAAGCATATAAAAATACAAAAGTAAAAACTTGTAAAGCTTTTAAGTTTAATGAGGATTTTAAAACAGGAACAAAATATTCTTCTATAGCTTTTCTTCCCGCAGTAACGGAAATATTTTTAACATTTGCCGTAAGTGCAAGTCTGGGAACCAAAAACATAGCAGAAAATATTGATGCTATCATAGCATAAGTAATTGTTAAAGCTAATTGTTTAAACAATTGTCCTATCATACCTGCAACAAAAACAAAAGGTATAAATATTGCAATAGTGGTAATAGTAGAACTTAAAATAGGAGCCAAAAGAGTTGAAGATGCATTATAAATACATTCTTTTTTAGGTAAATTTTTGTTTCGATGAAGAGCCATCAAAATATTTTCTATAACAACATTCCCATTATCAACAACCATACCGATACCTATAGTTAAACCACCCAAAGACATGGAGTTGATGGTTATCCCCTGAAAATACATAATACTTAATGTTACACACAAACTTATAGGAATTGCAGTATTAATAATTGCAGAACCCACAAAACTTTTCATAAAGAAATACAACAAAATAAATGTCAATAATATACCTTGTAAACCGGATTGATAAATACTTGTTAATGATTGTTTAATAAATATGGATTGATCATAAATTATGCTTATATTAACATTTTCAGGAATTTTTTCTCTAATATCTTCTAATTTTTCATGAACCAATTTAGACATATTTATTAAATTAGCACCTGATTGAGGATATATACCTATAGAAATATTATCTTTGGAATTGTATCTTGACATACCTTTTCTGTCACGAAGAGACTCTTTTACATCGGCAACATCTCGCATATAAACAATTTTTTCACCTGTCTCGCCTTTATATGTTCTGTCTCTTCTGTACCTTGCAGCTCCCTGCTGTTGATCTTGTTTACCAAAAGATAAATTTTCTATATCTTCAAGATTTTTAAATTCACCTACAGTTTTAACAATATATTCGTGTTTTTCCTCTTTAATTGTTCCTGCAGGATAAGTTATATTTGCTGTTTGTAATGACGTAATAACATCTGTAATAGCAAGTTGATTTGCAAGAAGTCTTCCTTTATCTATTTCCACTAAAATTTCTTTTTGCTCTCCACCTTTTAAATCTACCTTTGCAACACCTTCAAGTCTTTCTAACTCATCTTTAACATTTTTTTTCAAAGTATTTCTTAAGTCTGCCATTTGCATCAGTGTAGGTTGAATATCTTTGTATGTAGCAGATAAAATCATGGCTTCTACTTGCATAGGATTATATTTCAACACAACAGGATCAAGTGCATCTTTTGGCAAAGATTCTTTTATCAAATCTATTTTCTCTCTTATATCCATTGAAGCAAAATCCATATTTGTTCCCCATAAAAATTCGCAAGAGACTATAGACGCACCTTCTTTTGATATTGATGAAACTCTTTTTATTTTTTTTACGGTTCCGGCCGTTTCTTCAATTATTTTACTTATAAGTTTTTCCGATTCTTCGGGTCCGGCTCCTTCGTATTTAGTAACAATTGTAATCTGCGGATATTCCATGGCAGGAAATAATTCTTGAGGTATTCTTGTCCAAGCAATAACACCCATAAGAATTACTGCCAAAAATATCATAACGGTTGTTACCGGCCTATCTACAGGTAATCTTAATAAACTCATATTTTTTCTCTCTCTTTATTAGGTTATTGGTTTATAGGTATCGACTTTAATTATTGTCTGTCGTAAAAACTTATAACCTTATAATACTATAACCTATCATTCTTATATATTTTCAAAATTTTGTTTTCGAAAAAACTTCCTATATATTTTATTAAATATATTAAATAAAAATACAAGTCCGAGTGCTCTAAAAAAGTTATAAAAACTGCTTTTAGGCTTTTCCAAAACATAATATGCCGTTGGAATTATAAGCATTGTAAGCATAGTTCCGGTAATTGTTCCGCATAAAACCGTAAGACCTAACGATCTCCACATAGTTGCAGATTCGTCTCTGCTTAAAACCATAGGTAAAAGACCTAATGTTTTCATAAGCAAAGTTATAAGCTCAGGTCTTAATCTTTCTTTACAGCTTTCAAAAATAACTCTCATTAAATCCGTTCTGCCTATTCTTCTTTGATTTATTTTATCAACAATAATAATAGAACTGTAAACAATACAACCGAACAAAATCATTACTCCTATCCAAACTCCTAAACTTATCGGTTTTTTAAATACCCATAAAGAAAATGCTACTCCTATCATACTTAAAGGTAATGAAAACATTATAAGTGCGGGCTGCAAATAGGATTCAAAAATCGAAGCAAGAACAAAAAATATAAGTATAACGGTAAGAGAAACTGCCAACATGAATTGTCCTCTGTTTTTAACGGTTTTTTCATAATCACCGGAGATATTAAAAGAATAATCCTGAGGGAAAGCAACTCCTTTTAATGTTGCTTTTATTTTTTCAGCTGCAGTTGTAAGCCCGATTTTTGCTCTGTTAGCGCTTATCTGTATAAATCTCTTTTTGTTTTTTCTCCAAATTTCCTGGTTTGATTTTAGTTTACTCAAATTTGTAACTTGTCCGACATAAACAATATCTTTTCTGGGATTAACAACTCCTATAAAAGGAATTTGTTCTATATTTGTAATACTGCTCGGATATAATCTGCAAATAGTTTCTATTTGTTTTCCTTCGGTTCTGTATTGTGTTGCAATAAGCCCTCTAAGTTGACAATGTAATGTATTACTGAAATAATATGTCGTTAAACCGAAAATAGCCAATCTGTCGTAATCTACTGTTAAAATAACTTCGGGTTCGTCTTCTCTCATTCTTATTTTAACATCCGTAAGCCCTTTAACTTGTTGTAATCTTCCGGAAGCGGAAAAAGCAAGTTGCTTTAACACTTCATAATCTTGTCCGTAAAAATCCACATAAATTTCTTTTGATGCACTGCTTTGTGAATCTTGATAATAAACAAATGCCGGAGAAAACTCACCAAATCTTTTTCTAAATTCTTCTTTAAATTCTTCGGCTTTTTCATAAACTTTTACTTCAACAAACGTGTGAAGTTTTTCAACTTTTGAAGAAACTCTCTCAACCTGATCATGATAGCTCATTAAAGCTTGTTCCATCTTTCTTACAACTTCATTAGAAACTTCAATTCTTGTTGCCGGAGGAAACTGTATACCTATACGAAAAATATTAACATTACCGGCATCCATAAATTCGGAATCTCTCGTCATCATAATTTTTGTAGCCAACAAAAATAAAATTAATGTAAATATCCAAACATAAGTTTGCCATCTAAAACAAAATTTTAACATTTTGCCGTAAAGATGTCTTACCTTTATATACCATCTTTGAAAATCCAAATCGAATTTAGTTTGCCATCTGTAAATTTCCGTAGGAATAAACATCATTGTAGCAACGACGGATGCTATCAATGCAAAAGTTATTGTTAAACCGAACGGAACATACATTTGTCTTATTTCCGGTTCCAAAAATACTAATGGTAAAAACACAATTAT
This sequence comes from Elusimicrobiota bacterium, assembly GCA_017529005.1. Classification (GTDB taxonomy): domain Bacteria; phylum Elusimicrobiota; class Endomicrobiia; order Endomicrobiales; family Endomicrobiaceae; genus Ruminimicrobiellum. Next base: position 2,591 of record JAFXOB010000074.1, on the reverse strand, counting down.
TGTGGTAACCGTAGAAGCAAATATCGGTTGCCACAATTCTGCTGTTCCCTTAACAACAAGTTCTGCTTTTGTTGCAAAAGTTTTTCTATGATGATGAAAAGCAATATTTTCAAGCACAACAATGGAATTATCCATAACATTTGCCATACCCATTGCGAGACCGCTTAATGTCATAATATTAAATGTTTGATTTGTAAAATACATAAGAATTATCGACATAAACAAACTTAAAGGCATTGTAGTTGCAACTATAAAAATACTTCTGACATTTTTCATGAAAAGAAATAACACTCCCGCAAGAATGATTCCACCCAAAACAAGAGCCTCAACAAGAGATGATATTGCTTTTTGAATATAATCCGCATCATTTTTTACTATTGTTATTGAAATATCGGGATCCAATACAGATCTCATTTTGTCTATAATTGCTACTGCTTCATTAGCAACTTTTATAGTGTTTGCCGTTGATTCTTTTTGAATATAAACAGAAACTACATCCTGCACATTAAGTCTTGAATACGATGTTGGTTCATAGTAACCATCTCTTATTGTGGCAATATCACCGATTCTAACGATAGAACCTGCCGGGGTTATTGCAATTGCAGTATTTTCTATTTCTTCAACACTATTATATTCACCTGTTGCTCTGATAACAAAATCTTTACCGTTTTGGTTTATTTCTCCTGCAGAAATAGATAAATTTGCAAGATTTATTTTGTTAACAACTTCAAGTATGGAAAGTTTGTAACCTAAAAGTTTGGAATTATCCATTTCTATTAAAAACTTTCTTTCTCTTCCACCGCCAAACTCAACGTTAGCGACACCGGAAACTCTCATAATTTTTTCTTTCAATTGCTCTTCGGCTATTTCTCTTAATTGTTCCGGAGTCCTTTCCGGTGAACTTAAAGATAATATTATTATAGGACTATCGGATTGTTCGAATTTTGCAATAATAGGCTTTTCCGTTTCTCTGGGTAAAACATGTTTTATCATTGCTATTTTTTCTCTTATATCAATAACAACAAAGTCGGTATCAACATTATGATGAAACATCATCATAATATTAGATTCCGACTCTTTCGATGAAGAAACCATTTCTTTTAAACCGTTAAGTTCGGCAAAAACTTCTTCAAGAGGCTTTGTTACATATTTTTCAACTTCACTGGCTGCAACACCACCTCTAAGTCTTGTAATAACACTTACTAAACCTGATTGACCGCTTGGATTTAATTCTACGGGAATTCTGAAAGTTGTGATAGCCGAAAATAAAATCATGGCAATAACAAGCATCAAAGTTGTTACCGGTTTTTTTATTCCGAATTCTATCATTTACTATCCTTTGAACCGCTATATATGTATAAATGTAGGTTAAATTAAATTTCTTAGCTTGGTTTTATTTTATTGAACGGTTTGATGTTTTAAACTTTCAACCTTTCAACTCTTCAACTATTTTTATACTATTTAGGTGTATTAACGGTATCTTCTATTGCCTCAAGGAATTTAACTTTCATACCGTCACTTAACTGTCCTTGAGTTTCTATAACAACCAATTCACCTATTTGTATACCTTGTTCTATAACAGTTTTTTCAGTTAATTTTTCACCTAATTGACAAGGTCTCATTAAAATTGTTCCTTCTCCGGGTGTTCTGTAATCAGGAGAAACTACAGGAACCAAAAATGCATTATCACCTAAAGATACTATACTATCATTTGGAACAAGCATAACATCTTTTAATTCTTTAAGTAATATTACTCCTCTTCCAAACATACCTGATCTTAATTTACCTTCGTCGTTTTCAACGCTGACTTTTATTGTCGATGTTCTTGTTCTTTCTTTTACGGTAGGTGCAATTTCTGTTAAAGTTCCGATAAATTCTTTGCCATGATAAGAATCACAATTAATCGTTACTGTTTGTCCTATAGCAAGTTTATGCACATCTTTTTCCGGAATATCAACTTCAAAATTAGTTCCTTTATCACTTATAAACTTTGCAACTATATCTTGAGGGGTAATATAATCTCCGGGTTTAATTATTATTTCTGCCAAAATTCCATCACTCGGAGCCATAAGATTAGTTTTTGCTAAATTTGATTGAGATAACTCAACTTCAGACAATGAAGCTTTAACTTTAGATTGTGCAGATTGAATTTCATATTTTGCTTCATATAATTTACTTTCTGAAAGAGCTTTCATCTTATACAACTCTTCATAAACTTTATATCTTTCCATTGCAGAATTATATGCGGAAACTTCACTTCTGTATTTGCTTTTTGCATAATCAGCCTTTGTCATTGCATCTCTCGGATCTAAAGAACAAATTACTTCACCCTGCTTAATTCTTGCACCTTCTTTATAATTATAAGATGCTAATTGTCCATCCATCTCAAATCTCATTTCATTTTCAACAGCACCTTTTATCGTTCCCATTACGGTATAAGTATCTTTATAATCTTCTTTTACCGCTTTTTTTACTTTTACCGTTATCATTTCCTGCTTTTCTTCAACAACTTTTTCTTTCGCAAAATAAACAAAATAAACAACTATTCCCAAAAGAATAACTAATAAACAAGCTATTGTTATCAAAGCCAT
>JAFXOB010000010.1 GCA_017529005.1 Elusimicrobiota bacterium | reverse complement strand
CATATATGGGAAGAACTGGTATTTAGAACATGTCCTGTTTCTCTATCCGTTGTACCGGTAACATCTTTTTTACCTGTTCCGGCTATGTTGGCATTCTTTATAATCTCTCAATTTGTATTTATAAAAGCTCATGGTAATAATTTTAAAGAACAAATAAAACAAAAATTTTTACCTACAACCGTATTATCTATACCTTATGTATTAGCCTTGCTTTTTGCGCCCGGTATTCCGGCAATAATTTTTTCAACGATTATAGGATTTGGTTTGCATAAATATTTTAATTTAATTTTAAAAGCCGAATTAAGTGTTTTTAAGAAAGAACAAAAGGAAGAAGTTTTTACTGTATCCGAATTTTTAGCAAATAAACAAAGAATTGATTTAAATAATGTACAAGATCAACAACTTTTAGCTAAGTTGTTAGACGGTAAAGAGTTATTAGAACATGATGTTGCGGATATTGTTAGTAAAATGGATTTGGATGATGTTAGTCAAAGCAACAAATTATTGGAGTTGTTTTATAAACAAAGAGTAATCAGTAATAATAACAAAAGAAAAATTGTTGTTGCTTTGGCTCAAAAAACAGATGTTACCAATTCAAATCAAATGTTTTTTTTGAAAAATATTTTATTATCGGACAAATATTCTTTATCCGTTGATGAAAAAGTAGCATCCATACTTATAGAAAAATTCGATTTTTACAATAAAAAATTTGTAGATTTTTTAGTTGATTATTTTAAATTGAAAAATTATGATAAAAATTTTCAAAATACAATTTTAAATAACAAAATTATAAATAAGATAGATATTAATGATTACAATCAAATAAAATTGTTGAGCTTGTTTTCTTCTATTGATGATAAAATTTTATATTCTTTATTAACTAAATTTAATTTTAACGACAAAAAAACATTACAATATTTGTTCAAAATTATTTCAAAACAAAACCTAACACAAAAGAAAATTTCTTTTGCTTTTATTCTAAACAAATTTGATTTAGAAAATGATATAGATTTTAAAATATTGCAAGATATTATTTTCTCAACAGAGTATATAGATGAATCAATTATCGATAATATTTTTAATGTTTTGGATTTTAGTAACAAGTTTCATTTAAGTTTGATTAAAAATATTATTAACAAGAAAAACATATCAATATCAATTATTGAATCATTTACAAAACATATGGATGTTAATAATAACGTTCACACAGAGCTCGTTAAAGATTTAATCGGAAATTTTTTCCGTATTAACACCGCAGATTTAAAATTAATATTTTTTGAAAAGATAGGAAAAGAACTCAAAAAAATAAATATTGAACAATTCACTGAAGCAGAAAGTTATGTTTTTAAAATATTTACTGAAGAACTTATTTTAAATATTCAAAAGGGATTTAATAATATACGAAATGAAAACATAAGAATAAACGGTGATAAGATTATTGTGTATTTTGGAGGATATCTTGGTGCTACAAAAGAATTCTTTAATGAGTTACTGGAACTTGTAAATATTTTATCCGCTCAAGAAAATGCTTTGTCCGAACAAGCTCAAAACAATTTGCAAGAAACCAAAAAACAAATATCTTATATTGAAGATATGATGAAAGAAAAAGTGACAATAAAAGAATTTGCAGAAAAATTTGGATTCAGATTTTCAAAACAAACTCCCAATACATACATAGACAGTAACAGATATTCTTTCACCAAGTTATTAAGTTTGTTTCCGGAAAGAATTTTAAAACGTAAAGTTAACACCCTTTCACCGACATATTTTATAGAAAAAGATGAAGTTGATAAAAAAAGCTTAAAAACATTATTAATAAAATTTGATGCATACATGAAATTGTTGGATGAAAACGTATATGTAATAAACAAATTCAGCGAAGTGACAAGTTTTGATTCGCAGTTTGATAATGTTATAAATCATATAAATTCAATGATAGATTGTTTGTCTGTATTTAATACTGCGGATGCCGGAATTTACAGACGAGCATTAAATGATATTTTAGAAAAAATAAGTAATAATCAAACAACCATTGAAGAACAGAAGAAATTTTCATTGTCGGATATTTATAAAACAGAAACAATATACAGATTAATCAATCAAATACATCAAAATGCAAATTTAGATTTTGTATCAAATATAAGGGAAAGTTACAGTTCTTCTTTAAGCAGAATTCAAAATGTATTTGTTTCAAAAGATAACAGGACTATAGCTGCATATAATTTATCAGAGAAACCGATGAATCCGGAGATTAAAAGATTACTTTTGATGTTGATCGAAAATCCCGATTTTTCAACCGATGATAAATCTCAGATATTTATTAAAGATAATATTTTCTTATGGAATGGATTAATAGGTGATCATTCTGCGAGAGTATTAATCGATTTCAGCAGAGATTCCAGAGATATCTTCGTAGATTTCAGCGAGGGGGAAAGAACAAGCAAAAGTTTAGCACGAATTTTAAATTTAAAGAAAATATTTGCTAATTTCGGCTTTTATATCGACTTATACAACAATAATAACAGTTTGGTTGCAACTATAAATAAAGATAAAGGTTTAACTAATGCTACCGATATATGTGATTTAGCTCAAAAAGCTATAATTGCATTAAATAATGCCGGTTCTTTAAACAGGACAAATTTACCGAAACAATGTATAGATGTTGCAACTTTCGGTATTATGGATATTTATAAAAAATGTTTTTTTGTATCGGACTTTGAACACAATATAATAAATACAAAAGTTAATAACATAAATTTTTTAAATCGTATTTTATCGTATTTGCAATTACCTAAAATTCCTTTTTCAGAACAAGGTATGTTCTCTTATATAAAAAGAGGCTTATTCAGAATAAAAACAAAGACTTTGGGACAAAATACAATAAATAAATATATTAATAATCCCATAGAACAAGCTTTTGCAACAGGTTATTTAAAAATAAATGAAAAAGGTGTTTTGGAAAGAAATGAAGATTATAATCCTATTTTATCAATTGCCAATAAATTAAATAACTTTCTTGATAAAGAAATAGGAGATTCTCAAGAAAAAGAAATGTTAAATCAAGGAGCAATATTTTCTCAAGTTCCGGAACAAGATTTAAATTTAAAGACTTGTGGACATCTTGGCAGATATATATTAAAGACAGGTTATATAAATTTATCAAACGGTACTTTAAACGATAATATAAAAGGTGAATTTTTAAGTATAAGAATATTAATTGATAAAGATGGCATTATAAGATATTCCGAAAGCGAGTTGGTCGGACTTCCGGAATATATGCAAAATAAAACAGGAAGACTTGAATTAACGGCAGAACAACTACAACAAATATTATCAAAGCAGGGATATGATATAGATACACCGGAAAAATTAACAAATATAGAAATTCTAAATTACAGAATAAAATTACAAGAAGATATTTCCATCAGTAAAATGCCTATTGCATATGGTATTTTGCTATCGAAACCTAAGGAGACCAATAGTGTAGTAGGTGTAATTGGAGAACCGGGAAATATATTTGTCGATAAATTTGCCAGTCCGGAAAATGTCGATATTGCTGTACAAAATAAAATATCGTTGTTTATTGGCGGTTCGTATTCAAGCCATGCCGGAATACTTTTAAGAGAATATAATAAAACAGCAATGATAATTAATGATTCTCAAATTACAAAAGAAGAAGCCTTGAAAATAAAATTTTATCAATCAAAAAACAGTGTCGTAAAAATAGGTGATATAAACACTCAAGAAATAGAGGAAACGGAAGTAACTCTTAAAAATAAAGATATTTTAATTGTAGATTTGAATACTAATAGATTAATTTTATTTCCCAATAGTGAATTTAAAGGTATTTTATTGGATTTACAACAATATATTGATAACAATGATACCATAAGAATAAAAGAATTTATTGAAAAATATAGAAACAATAACCTTATAGAAAGAATAATTGAATATATATATTATCAAGCCGGTGATAATGAGTGGTTACAAGATATATTGTCGGAATATTCGGAATACAGTATAGAAAAAAATACAACGTCACAAAAACATTCCAGATTTATACAAAGAAAGAAATTAATAATTAAAAGATTTTTACCTCATACTGCAAACGGCAAAGCATACAGATTCGGAGAAAGAGAATCTTTAGATAAAACAAAAGTAGGAACAAAATCTGCAAATCAATCGAAAATATATTTAAATATTAATCAATTAAAACAAGATACCGGTGTCACAAATGTTGCTGTTCCTAACGGAATGGCAATAGGTTATTCAATACTTGAAGATATATTGGGGCAAGAGTATACACAGTTATATGGAGAACTTGAAACCTTAATTAATAAAAAAGACAAAAATGCTTTTGATTATAATAGAATCCAAAATATTTTGCCGCAAATAACGAATTTAATAAATGGTATCGGCAATAGTAAGATAAAAGATTATATAGGCAAAGATAATTTACGCTTTTTCAAAAATACAAAAGTTATTGTAAGGTCTTCCGGAATAGGAGAAGATTCTCAAGAATATTCTGCAGCCGGAATTGCCGAAAGTTACGGAAATATAAAATATGAAGACATTTCAAATGCGGTAAGAAATTCTCTGTCTTCTTTCTTCTCAAAAAAAGCAATAGATTATATGCTTAATACCGGAAAAATGATAAAACCTACGGTGTTTATAGAAGAATGGATAGAAGCTGATAAAGCCGGAATAATGATGAGCGAAAATGATAACGGCAATAGGCTTATCCAAGTTATAAACGGACAAGGAGAAGATATTGTTTCCGGAAGAACAAATCCATACTCTTTTGAGATAGATATTAGTACAAGAGAAAAAATAGATGGAAATTATACAAACAAAAAAACATTAACTGCCGAACAGTTAGAAAATTTAACAAAAATAATGGAGTGGTTGGAAGAAGTAGAAGGTGTGCCCGTAGATATAGAATTTGTAATAAAAGATGGAATTATTTATATTCTCCAAGTAAGACCTATTACAACTCTCGGATATGCTATACCCGAAGAAGTTGATTATGAATCTGTTGGGGACAGAGTACAAAAAGAAAGAGACTCTTATATTTCAGATAAAGAGGCAGACTATGAATTTGATTCCGACAAAAGTTATGGCAAAACACAATCACAAACACAAAAATTAAAAGTAAAATCAAAATATAAAAAAGTTTCCGGTGTAAAAAAACAAAAAACACATTCCTTGAGAGTCGAATTTAATGCTTCTGTAAATGATATTATTAGTCAGCCTGAAGGTATGACAATAGATGATATAATAAAAAGTTTCACAAAATTGTCAAAATCCAAAGATTCATCCGATAAATCCTTGAACTTGAATCAGCAACAGATAAAAGATTATCTTATAAGATTAGGAATTTCAAGAAAAACAGTAGAAGATATAAATTTTAATGAAGGTTTACCAGATTATATAATTTCTTTATTAAAAAGTAGAAATTCACAAGTAAAAGGAACGACTATTGATCCAAGAAAAACTTTAATTGAAAATTTAAGAGAACATCCTATACTTTTCTCTTTGGCTATAGAAACTTTTACAAGAGTTTACGAAAAAGAGCTTGGAGGAAACGCAACATTAGGTGCTCTTTTGGCTTTTTTAAATCACAGATCCAGTAAAAAACTTTATGAAGCCACATGTACGGATTTAAGAGGATACTTTGGTGAATTTTATGCAGCAAACACTTTGATTGCCGGAATTATTCCGGATAAAAGAGCGGGACCTATAATAATCAGACCGGAGTTACCTGCAGATAATAATATAAGAGGTTACGATATATACAACCCTATAGACGGAGTTAAAACACAAGTAAAAACAGGTGGTAGCGGAATTGTTCATCATCATTTCAAAAGATATTGGAAACCTTTTGTAAAACTTAGTACTAACAGAATAATGGCAATACCTGTATTAACTACAAAAAATATAAAAAATAATAGTTTTGGAAATGACAACAGGGTTCAGGGAATAGATGTTACTACGGAGACTGTAACAAAATTTGCTCATGAGCTTGTTTCTGTATTAAACGGTATTAGTTATAAACAAAATATTCCTGCTGTTGGAAATATAAGACTTAAAGATTTAATAGATTCTTTTAAAGGTTTCCCTACGGAAAATTCCATAACATTAGATGAATTAATCAATATATTGGATAAAAACCAGACAAGTACAACTAAAAAAACAAAGCAATATTCTAAAACTGAAAAATCTCAAATTGTTTATTTTGATGGTAGAAAAATAAATGTAGACTCTATTGCCAACCAAGATATAGTAGTAACGATAAACCCGGAACAAATACATATCATTTCTGTTAACGATGAACAAATATTACTCAATGAAGAGCGAAAAAGAGAACTGTCAAAAGAAGAATATGATCAATACGGAATAGAAAAAGTTGAATATGATGAATTTGGAAATATCACTTATATAATATTTAAGGAAGGAGTTTCTTTAAGTAATTTAACGATTGACGGAAAAATTGAAGGTTCAAAGGAAAACAACATTCCTTTTTCCGAACAAGAAATAAAAGGATTAAATACAGATACACAAACACAAGGATATATTGATGTTTATCTTGACGGGGATGTTGATGAAATTTGTCATCTTATAAAAAAAGCCGCAACAGAAAACAAATTAGTAGTTTTTCATTTGTTTGAAAAAGGTTTCAATACTTCACAGTTAACACCTAGTCAACTTTTAGATGTCTATAAAAAAACAGTACTATTAATTTCAAGCAGATTTCACTTATCAGATATTTTTGCTCTTGATTTTGATGATGATTCTAAATACACGGACTATGGTATAGATTTCTTCTTTGAAGAAATATTAAAAAACGCTTTTGTTCGTGGAAATTTTGGACAATTTGAAGAGCCTATAGCTTTAAATATTAAGTTGGATGAAAAGAAAAATTTAGTGGGATTTTCTGTTTATAATAAGGCAAATGAGGGAGAAATTTATAAATATAAAGAAGTTTTAGCTAAAGCTTCACATTTTATGTTCACCGGTGATAGCAGAAGTACGGATATAATGCTTAATAATCCTATAAGAAAGTATAGTTTAGATAAAAAATTAATAAACGGAACAGAATTCAAAAAGGCAGATGTTTCTTTGAGAGATACAATTGATATGGAAAAATATCAATTGGAACAAGATTATAAAAAATCCGCAGAGAATATTTCAATAACGGATATTGCTTTACAAGCGGAAACTACGAAAAAGAAATTACATAAAATAGGAACAAGAAAATATACAAAACAATATTTAGAACAAACAGGAAAACAAGAAAAAAATCTTACATTGAAAGAAAAACTTAAAATAGAAGAACAGGCAAAAGAATATAGATTTACAATGGCAGGACTTCTTGATGGAGTTAAAATTGAAATATTCGCATTTTTCTCAAGAAGTTTTATATATTCCCATAGTAATTTGCCTCTTATATCTAAAGTTGCCGTTCATACTGTAAGAATTTTATCCATAGCTATCGGTACATCTTTTGCTTTTCTTTCTTTTTCTGTTTTACCAATAGGAGCTGCAATAATATCTACAATTATATTAAGTCCGTTATCTACAATATTATCCAGTGCTGTAATGCATTTCTTATGGAATATTATTGCAATTATAACAAATAATAAAGATTGGCTTCTTCAATCTGATAGAATAATAATTCCTACAGAAAAGACCGAACTAAAGAAAGGCAGAGCTTTAACCGATGAAGAAAAAGAATCTTTAGAATTAAACAGAATACAACAAGAAGAATTTTATAATAGTATATATATATATCAACCTAATAAAATATTAGCAAAAGATGTATTGGAAATATTTAATAATTTAGTACAAGCAATGGTATCTTTAGGCTTGATTACTGAAGAAGAAAAAGCACAATATAGATTGCATTATTATTATGAACCTACAACAAATGCTTTTACCATCAGAAATAGCAAGGATGTATTTATATTTAGTCAATTATTATATGAAATAGACAAAAGATTAAAAAAAGAAGGCAAAACTTTAACTAAAGATATAATTGCTGCAATTATATCTCATGAATTGAGACACACAATACAAGAAAACAGAAATTTCGAGTATAAAAAACGTGAGAAACAGTTTGGTGTAAACAAAGGATCTGATAAAAGAAAAGAATATGATGCCGATACCGGGGGTTTAGACATTATGGATACGGCGGGATATAATCCTAAAGCTATGCAGGAATTATTATCTTTCTTTTGTAAAATTTCAGAAGATGGCGACGGGTATTCAATATTTGATTTGTTAGATGCTCATCCAAATAGTAAAGACAGATTAAAAATTGTATCAAGTATTTTGGAAAGTAAGGATATTGCTTTTATGAATATGGATAAAGTTGAACAACCTATAAGCGTAAAATCAATAAGTAATTATTTTACTCTTGTATCTTCCATGACTAACAAAATACTTGCATTAGGATACAGAAACAGAATTGTTAGAAAACTTTTAATCTCTTTTATGTTGGATGATAAAGCTAAGTATTTTACAAGTGAAGAAAAGAATTTTTTAAAACGAGCTACGAATTTACAGAAAAATTTTATTTATGAATTGTTGTTTCCACAAGAAAAAGCATCTAAATACGATTTTTCAAATCTTTCGCAAAAAGAAAAGGAAGAATTATTCGATTTTATTATAGACATTTTAAACATATATAAAATAAAAGATTTAAACTCTTTGTTTTTTGGTGAACTTATAACAAGTATTGATATGACAAAAGACAGATGGGAAAAATTAAATAAGTTTAAAAAAAGAAATGATATATTCATTGAAATGATGCAAGTTTCCAATGAAGCAAGTTGGTTTTATGCAAATAACCGGGAATATTTATCAAAAGAAGAGTTGGTTGGTTTAACCTACAAATTGGCAAATAATGCAGATTTCTTCTTAACAAATTCAAATATTAGTACGGAACAATATATGAAAATCTTGTTTAATTTGCTAAAAACTACAAAAATGTATGTCTTTAGTCAGTACACGATAGAATTACTAAATGAAATAGAAAATGCCGAATATCTTAGTAAGCAAGAAAAATTGGAATATATATATCTGTTGTATTCTCCCAAATCCGGTTATGAAAGCAGTGTAATTCTTAGATTTTTGAACTTAAATAAATTTTCAAGTGTTAGTGAATCAATTCTTAATTTATTTAATATCGCTGAATTTATGGATAAAGAAGAGAAATTTTCTTCTCTATGGGGATATATAATTGAAGAATATGGTGAACAATTAAGTCTGTGTTCTTTGGATGAATTAGAAAAAATATCGTTAGCTACAAAATCAGAAGAGTTTGATACATTTGTTCTGGGATGGTTTATAAAATCTATTAATCCGAATTTTAAAATTCATTTTGTAAGCAATTTCCAAGAAAGTAAAAATCCGCAATTTATTGACGGAATTTCTTTATGGCCAAAAATGTTTCAGGAAGGAGATAATTTTTCAATTATTTTAAAGATGATAAGTTCTGTTGATAATTCGGAAATAATAAAAAGCTTCAGGGAACTGATCTTATGAACAGAGTATGTGCGGTGATTGTGACCCGCAACCGCAGCGCGCTGCTGCTGCGCAACATCAGGAGCATACTGGGCCAGAGCGTTGAGGCGGGGATCCTTGTCTTTGACAATGCCTCCGATGAT
>JAFXOB010000009.1 GCA_017529005.1 Elusimicrobiota bacterium | reverse complement strand
TCTTTTACCGTCTCTCATAACCACAGCTTGAGTAGTCATAGATTTTGCAAGAGCTTCCAAAGATTTTAATGCTTTTGCTTCCTGTATAAAACCAACTATTGCATTAACCAAAACAACACCGAAAATTACACTGCAATCAGCCCATTGTTTTAAAAACAATGTTATAAAACCGGAAATTATTAACACGTATAATAAACTATCATGAAACTGTAAGAAAAACCTCTTTATAGGTCCGTCTCCTTTTTTTTGTGTTAACACATTTTTTCCATACTTTTGTTGTCTGTCTGAAATTTCACTTTCTTTAAGTCCTGTATGGTTATCGCTATTAAACTCTTTTAAAACATCATTTATTTCAATACTATGCCAAAATTTGTGTTCTTGTTTTTCCATTTTATTCCTCTTAATATATTTGTTAATTTAAATTTAAATCCAAGATATTTTCTAAAGTATTAACAACATTTTCAGCAATCAATGTATTACCTAAATCGGTACAATGACCGAAATCACCGGCAAACTGATCAATAAATAAATCATCAAATTTTTTTTGCATTAACATATCTTTAAAATTTTTTTCATTACTGATAAAAATAATTTTATCAAAAAAAGGCTCATTTTTTAATTGTTCTTGCAAAGGTTTTATACTTCTTACCGGATATTGCATACAAATAACTTTAATGTTGTTATCAATAGCTTTTTTTAATAATTGTTTATATAAAGAATAAAATTCGGTATTTGGATAATTTAATCTCAATTTTTCTGCTTTACTAAAATATTCTTCTGCTTTAGAATAATTTTTTAAGTTTAAATAATATTGTGCTTTAAATCCAAAATTGTCATCATTAAATAAATCTTCTTCAAAAACAGTTAATATTTTATTGCGTTGTTCATTCGTTATATAATCTTTAATATAACCGTATAAAAAATATCTTATGTTTGTTGAAAATATAAAAAAATCTTCGTTAATTGCTTTATTAATATATTTTTTTAATTCTTTAATATTACCTGTTCTAAAATAAAAATCAAAAATAATTTTATAATACCATTCTTTTTTAAACCGAAAATTGTTTTCAAGAGCATTTAAAGCCATGTTGATGCCAATATCATCTTTATGGATAAAATCAAAATATAATACGGTCAATATAACAGAAATTTTTTCATTATTTGGATATTTTTTGTTAAGGCCGAGTAATAAATTTTCCGCTTTTAGAAGTTCATTTTTATGTTTTAAAGACAGAGCTTCTTTAAAAATCTTGTTATCTTTTATTTTTGATTCATCTTCAAATAAAATTGTATTCTCATCAAATAGATCCCGATTATCGGGCATAACAATATTTTCATAAGAAACAAATTGGTCAACTCCTAACATATAAATTATAACATTTGGCTTGTATCTGTTTATATAATCTTTTTCGATTAATATTTCTAAAGGAATACCTGCATAGCCATAATCAACAACAGAAAATTTATTTGGATATTTTTCATCTAATATTTTTTGTAATTGAATAGGATATTGTCCCGCAGTAGAGGAATCTCCTCCGCATAAAACAATATATTCTGATTTGTTCTTCATAGTTTTAGAATTAAAAAAATATTGTTTTATGGGAATTTCAAATCTTAATAAAAAAACATATACCAACAAAAAAGCAAGAATTAAAATTATAATACTAAAAAGAATTTTTCTTAACATTATTGAACCTTACAATATATAAACCAAAAATCAAAAAAAATCCAATATAAAAGAATATTTATGAAACACAAATTTCCAATTAAATTATAACATAATTAGTTTTCTTTTAAATTCAAAATATTTTCTAAAGTATTAACGACATTTTCAGCAATCAATGTATTACCCAAATCGGTACAATGACCGAAATCACCGGCAAATTGATCAATAAATAAATCATCAAAGTTTTTTTGCATCAACATATCTTTAAAATTTTTTTCATTACTGACAAAAGTAATTTTATCAAAAAAGGGCTCATTTTTTAATTGTTCTTGCAAAGGTAATATGCTTCTTACCGGATATTGCATACATATTACTTTAATATTATTATCTGTTAGTTTTTTTATAATTAATTTATATGACTTATAAATTTCTAAATCCGGAAACTTTAGCCTTATTTCGTTTGCTTTATTAAAATATTCTTGTGCTTTTTGAAAATCTTTTTGTTCTAAATATTCATAAGATAATAAACCATAATCAACATCATTCATATTAGACTCTTCCATATATGGATTTAAAAGTTTTTTCTTGATTTTTATTT
>JAFXOB010000073.1 GCA_017529005.1 Elusimicrobiota bacterium | reverse complement strand
TATGATAAGATGAAGGGTGTTGGCGCTCATGAGATTATAATAGAATCTCAAAATCATAAAGAAACGAGAATAGATACAGATGGTTTTATTGCGAGTATGTTGGCTGCTCAAGACAGAATAAACGATTTGAAAAATGATTTAAGATTGGAATACATATTAGTTTTTAAAAATCAAGGTAAAGCAGCCGGCTCTACAATAACACATCCTCATTTTCAATTGGTAGCATTACCGATTATTCCTAAATCCGTTAAAGAAGAAATGACAATCGCAAAAAAGTATTATGATTTCAAAGAAAGATGTTTGTTTTGTGATATAATAGATCAGGAAATAACATTCGGAACAAGAATAGTTATGGAAACAAATTCTTTTGTTGCTTTTGTTCCTTTTGCATCAAGATATCCTTTTGAAACATGGATATTACCTAAAGAACATAATGAAGATTTTAGAAGATTGAAAGATAAATATAAATTGGAAGAACTTGCAGAGATTTCAATAAGTGTTCTGAGAAGATTAAAAAAAGCTTTAGGAAATATGCCGTATAATTTGGTGTTACATTCTTATCCTTTAAAACAAGAAAAAATTCCACATTATCATTGGTATATAGAAATTATTCCTAAAATAACAAAATTCAGCGGTTTTGAGTTTGGATCCGGTATTTATGTTAATCCGACAATTCCGGAAGAATCTGCAAAGTTTTTAAGGGAAGCTGAATAATGAATATATTAATGGTTGCGGCTGAATGTGTGCCTTTCATTAAAACGGGTGGTTTGGCGGATGTTGTAGGTACTCTCCCAAAATATCTAAAAAAACAAGGTCATGATGTTAGAATAATAATTCCGAAATATCGTTTAATAGACGGAGCAAAATATAATTTACAGGCTTTGCCTTATAAATTATCTGTATTTGTTGGCAAAGAACAGGAAAATTTCAGAATAAAAACTTGTATGCTGGACGGGAATATTCCTGTATATTTTATAGAGAATTTAAGATATTTCAACAGATTAGGTGTTTATGGAGATGATTCCGGTGTAGGTTACGGAGATAACAGGGAAAGATTTATATTCTTTTCAAAAGCTGCAATAGAAGCAACGAAAGCATTGATGTTTAGACCGCATATTATTCATTGTCACGATTGGCATACCGGTTTAATTCCGGCATATTTAAAAACTACAAATTTAAATGACGGTTTCTTTTGGAATACATCAACGATTTATACAATTCATAATATAGCTTTTCAAGGCAGTTATGATGCAGCATCAACCGTTCCGTTGGCGGGTTTTTCTTGGGAAGATTACAAAAGTGATAAATTGGAATTTTATAATACTTTTAATTATATGAAAGCCGGTCTTGCATATACTGATATTATTTCTACTGTCAGTCCTACTTATGCAAAAGAAATTCAAGGCCCTGCAGGTAAAGGTATGGAAGTTGTTTTGCAAACAAGGAAAAATGATGTGTATGGTATATTAAACGGCATAGATTATTCTTATTGGAATCCTAAAGATGATAAAAATTTAGCTGCAAATTTTTCATCGGAAAATTATGAAAATAAAAAACTATGTAAAAAATATTTGCAGGAAAAGTGCGGTTTTAAACAAGATGAATCTGCATTTATGTTAGGTTGTGTGTCAAGATTTGATATGCAAAAAGGCTTTGATTTGATAATGGATGTTATAGGTAAACTTACCGAATATAATATTCAAATAGTTATTTTAGGTTCCGGAGACAGATATATAAAAGACGGTATGTTATATCTTCAAAGTTTATTTCGTGATAAAGTGAGTGTTTGTACGGATTATAATGAACCGTTGTCTCATCAAATATATGCCGGCGCAGATGCATTTTTGATGCCTTCAAAATTTGAACCGTGCGGACTTAGTCAAATAATAGCCTTAGCTTACGGAACAATTCCTATAGTAAATAAAACAGGCGGACTTGCCGATACCATAAGCGATTTTTCTACATCAAATACAAAAGGTAACGGTTTTGTGTTTGATTTATATAAAGGTGAAAAATTTATAGATTGTATTTTAAGAGCTTATGATATATATAAAAATAAATTTTTATGGAACGAAGTAATGAAAAATGCTTTTGCAAGTCACTATTCTTGGACAAAATCTGTTCAAGAATATGAAAATATGTATAATGTTGCCATAAAAAGAAAAACAACATATAACATTTATCAAAAAAATATATGAAAATAAATCTTTCTGGAATTTTCAGATATATTTTAATAATACTTATAAATATTTTATGTATATTTGTTTTGCAGTATTATATAAATTTGCAGACAAAAGTTTCTTCATCTTTATCCGATTTAAAAATAGCAATATTTTTTGATGATTCCGGTTTAAATACGGAAACCGATAATGAAGAAAATATCATATCTAAAATTTCTTCTAACAATAAATTAAAGAATACGGAAGTTATAAACTCAACAGATTCGGATAAATTTACGGAAATAAATCCCGAACTTGATAATTATATACCGAAAGAAGAAATAAATTTTCCTGATTTTATATTGGCTAATATTACAGATATAAATGATATGGGTGAATTGGAAAATTTAAAAAATGAAATTTTAAGTTTTGAGAATGTTGAAGATTTTGTTTATGATCAAAAAGCATATAAAATGTTTTTTGATTATAAACATCTTTTAAATAAATATAAAAAAATATTTAAAATTATCTTTATCGTAATAATATTTTTATTCGTACTAAAACTTGTATTCTTTATGATTAAAAATTTATATAAAGATATATTGTTGGAAATAGGTTGCGGTTTATTAATGGGGCTTGTTGCTTATGCAATTATATGCTTAGCACCGACTTTTCATCAAGATAATATTTTTATATTAAGTGGACAAGTTTTATATATATTAATTCCTTTTAGTTCAATGTTTACTCTTTTAACAAAAGAATCAAATGCTTAATATAATAAAAACAATAATTATTTTATTTTTTGTTTTTTGCTTCGTAAATGTTTCTTTTACAGATGTTAATTCCGATTTAAAGAATAAAAAGCAGGAATTGAATAAATTACATACTGATATTTCAAATAAAAAAGCGGAAAAAAATAAATTAATAAAAGAAGAAAAGAAAGTAAAACAAGAATTACAAAAAATAACAAAATCAATACAATCAAACGAAAAAGAATTAAAAAGTTTAAAAGAAAAAATTTCGGATACAGAAAAAAAATTGCAGTTTGCTTCGGATATGTATAATGAATCCGATACAAGTAAACAAAAATATGCTCGAATAATTAACGAACAATACTTATCTTATACTAAAAAGAAAGTGGTTTCTTATTTTGATGAACCTATGGAATTTAAAATAAAACAAGGATATATAAAAGAAAATTCAAATAAATATAATATTGCAAAAGATAAAAATATAAATGCTAAATCGGATATAAATAAGTATACTTCCGTAAAAAACGAATATGAAAAATTAAAAAATAAACAGCAATCATTAATGGAAAAAAATAAAAAACTGCAAAAAGATAAAAATTCTTTGTTAAAGACTACCGCAGGGAAAAGAGTTAAAGCCGAACAAGAAATAAAGGATATGAATAATTCCGAAAAAGCTTTAAAAGCTTTAGTAAATAAATTAATGAAAGCAAGTCAAAATAAAGACAAAACAAGAAAAGTACAAAGCTCAAATACAAGAAAAAATAATTTGCCTTGGCCTGTTAACGGGAAAATAGTTTTAAATTACGGTAAAAATCAACATCCGGATTTGGATAATGCAAAATATATCAGTAACGGAATAAAAATAAAAGCACAAGACAATTCAATAATAAAATCGGTCGAAGAAGGAACAGTTGCTTTTGTCGGAGAATTTAGAAGTTACGGGAAAATGGTAATAATTGATCATAAAGGAAATTTTTTTAGTTTTTATTGTCAGTTGGATAAAATATCGGTAAAGGAAAATCAGAAAGTTATAAGACAACAAGATATTGCTAAACTGGGCAGCGGTGAAAAATCTGTTCTTTATTTTGAAATAAGACAAAATAATGATCCGGAAAATCCGTTATTATGGTTAAAAGAGAGAAAATAAAAATAAATAATGCTATAATATATATTAAGTATCTAAAAACAGACTGTATATATAAGGGGAAAAAATGTTAAAAAATAAAATTAAAGTTTTTATGATAGCTTTATTTTGTTTTATTTTTCTTAATAATATCTATGCAAAATCCGATACTACTTATGATGAACTCAGGAAAATGATAGATATAATGGAAATAATAGATACTAAATATGTTGAAGAAAGAGAAAATAAAGATTTGGTTATAGGTGCAATAAAGGGTTTGGTAAGAACCTTGGATCCTTATTCACAATATATGACGGAAAAAGATTATAAGGATATGAAAACAGAAACAAAAGGTTCTTTTGGCGGTGTAGGTATAAGAATAACAATTCAAAATAATGAACTTACGGTTGTAACCCCTATGCCTGATACTCCCGCATATTATGCCGGAATTTTACCTGATGATAAAATTATAAAAATAGACGGGAAATCCACTCAAGATATTACAAGTGATGAGGCTGTAAAGCTTATGAGAGGAAATCCCGGAACTAAAGTTGTATTGACGATATACAGACCATCAACTAAAGAAGAGTTGACATTTGATATAATAAGAAAAAAAATAAAAATAGAGACCGTTAAGAAAAAAATGTTGGATGATAATATCGGTTATATAAGATTATCCGAATTTAATGCTCAAAGTTCTAAGGATGTATATGATGCTTTAAAGGCTCTTTCAAAAGATAAAATGAAAGCTTTAATTTTTGATTTAAGAAATAATCCGGGCGGATTGTTGGATTCTGCAATAAATATATGCAGTTTGTTTATAAAAGAAGACAGTTTGGTAGTATCAACAAAATGCAAAGACAAAACATTGGAACAATATTACTATACTCAAAAGAAACCGGATTTTGCAGAACTTCCTGTAATAGTGCTGATAAACAGAGTATCTGCTTCTGCATCGGAAATTGTTACAGGTACATTACAAGATTATAAAAGAGCATTAGTTGTCGGTTCAAATTCTTTCGGCAAAGGGACGGTTCAAACAATTATACCTTTGTCTGACGGAAGTGCATTAAGATTAACTATAGCAAAATATTGCTTGCCGTCAGGTAAAATGATAACTCATTCGGATAATAAAAAAGATAAGAAAAACGGTGTAACTCCTGATATATATATAGAAGTTTCTCCGGAAACGGAAGGTAAATTGTATATGCAGGCAGAAAATGAAAAATCTTCTAAAGATAAAAAAGATGAAGTTAAAGATGAAGTTTTGGATACGGCAATAAAGATTATAAATTCGGATAAAGTAAAAACATATATAGAAAAGCCTTCAAAATATGAACAGGATTTCCCAAAGCAGGAAAATAAAAAAGATGAAGAAAACAAGAAAGACACAGAAAATAAAAATAATGAATTATTAAAAAAAGATAAATAAAAATGGCAAAAGAAAATAAAGATAAAAGAAACGGAATTTTAATAAAAATATATTTGTTTATATTGTTTGTTGCCGGTGTAATATTAGGCTTTTCATATTTATCCGCAAACAAAGAAAAACTTACTGCTATAGATGTATCTTTGGATAACAATATTGTTACAGCGCTTACATCAAACGGAATAGAACAGCAAAATGTTGCATCTCAATTTGTAAAAGAAGTTAAGATAAAAGGTGTTACTTGTAATCAATATTATAAAACAATAAATCTTCCAAAAAAACAAAAACCGGAAAATTTTGAACCTGTATTTAAAACTATAGCAAGAAATTTTAAAATAGATTTAGCAAAATCTAAATATAAAGACGGTTCATGTAAATATACTTTCTACGATGATAAAAGGACATATTCCGTAATAACTTTAGTAAGCAAATGAAAATCTTGGCAATAGAAACATCATGTGATGATACTTCTTGTTCCGTAGTGGAAAACGGAAATAAAGTTTTATCAAATATAATATCTTCTCAAATTTCCATTCATGCAAAATATAACGGAGTTGTTCCGGAACTTGCATCGAGAGAACACATAAAAAATGTAAATATTGTAATTGAGCAAGCATTAAAACAGGCAAAAATTTCATTTGAAACGTTTGATAAAAATATTGATTATATAACTTGTACTTATGGTCCCGGCCTTGCAGGTTCTCTCCTTGTGGGTGTAATGACGGCAAAGACATTATCTTATATTTATAAAAAGCCTTTAATTCCGATAAATCATATAGAAGGTCATATTTTTTCTGCGGTAATAGAAAATAAAAGTTTAAAACCTCCTTTTTTAGCCGTTGTTATTTCGGGAGGTCATACGGAACTTGTAATAATAAAAGATTACGGAAAATATAAATTTTTAGGCGGGACAAGAGATGATGCCTGCGGTGAAGCTTTTGATAAAGCTGCAAAAATTTTAGGGTTACATTATCCCGGAGGTCCAATAATAGATAAGTTTGCCGAATCTGGTAATAAAGAGGCAATTCATTTTACAAGACCTATGATGAAAGGGACATGGGATTTTTCTTTTTCGGGAATAAAGACCGCAGTTTTAAATTATTCAAAAAAAGTTGATATAAAAAATCAAAAAATAATTAACGATATATGTGCATCTTTTAGACAAGCAATAGCTGAAACAGTTGTTACAAAATCAATAGAAGCTGCAAAAAAATACGGTTTGAAATCAGTTGCTTTAGGCGGCGGTGTTTCTTGTAACAGTTTAATAAGAAATATGTTTAAAGAACAGGGTAAGAAAAATAAAATTAATGTGTTTTTACCGTCTCCTGTTTTTTGTACAGATAATGCTGCAATGATAGCACATGTTGCTTACCGTAAAGCATTAAAGAAAAAATATATTTATCCAAATAAAAATATTGTTTCAATAAAACCTTCTTTGGAACTTGAAAATTGGTAATAATATGTTAAAACTTCCTAAACTTACAATCGGTAATATTAAATTAAAGAATTGTTTAATGCTTGCACCTATGGCGGGTATTACCGATTTACCTTTAAGGCAGTTGGCTGTTGAAGGCGGAGCCGGTCTTGTTTTTACCGAAATGGTATCTGCTACTGCTATGGTTTACGGAGATAAAAAAACATATAAATTGTTAACAACATCCGATAAAGAAAAAGATTGCGTCGTTGCACAGATTTTCGGAACAAAACCGGATATTATGTCCGAATGTGCTAAAAGAGTTCAAGATTTAGGTTATAAAATTATAGATATAAATTTAGGATGTCCGGCAAAAAAAATTACAAAAGTCGGTGCAGGTTCAAGATTGCTTGCAAATCCAAAACAGGTTGAAGATGTATTATCTGCTGTAGTAAAAGCCGTTTCTGTTCCGGTAACAATAAAAACAAGAATAGGTTTGTTACAAGGGCAAAATGTTGCACCTGAAATTATAGAAATAGCACAAAATTGCGGAATAAAAATGGTATCTCTTCATGCAAGGTATGCGGAATTTGCTCACAGCGGCAATCCGGATTTGGAAGCTTTTGCTTTAGCTTGTGAAAATTCAAAAATTCCTGTAATTGCAAACGGTGGAATTACAGATATAAAAACCGCAGAAAAATTTCTGAAAATAAAAAATTGTTCCGGACTTATGATTGGCAGGGGGGCAATAGGAAACTATAATATATTTAACACAATAGAATCGTTTTTTGATAAAGAACAAATGACACCGCCTTCGACAATAAAAACTAAACTGAAATGGTTTAGACAACATGCACAAGACTCTTTGGAATATTACGGTAAAGAAAAAGGT
>JAFXOB010000072.1 GCA_017529005.1 Elusimicrobiota bacterium | reverse complement strand
GTTTTTATTTCGGTTCTTACACCTGTAACACCCATAGATGAAACCACATACAAAAATCCTTCAGCTTCCTTTGCAATTTGTTTTATTCTGTCTTCCGATGTCGGTGCTATTAACGAAACTATTTTTACATCATACTTTTTTGCATAGTTTAAAATTTCATTTTTTTCTTCAAATGGTAAATCAGGTATAATTATTCCGTCTATACCTATTAAAGAACATTCCTTAAAAAAGTTCTCATATCCGTACTTAAAAACAGGATTTACATAAGTCATAAAAACTAACGGTATTGAAACAGTTTTTCTTATCTTTTTAACAAGTTCAAAAATATTATCAAGATTTGTTCCTGCTTCCAATGCTTTTTGACTTGATTCCTGAATTACGGGACCTTCGGCAACAGGATCTGAAAAAGGTATCCCGATTTCTATTAAATCCGCACCTGCCGAAACCATTTTATAAATAAAATCTTCCGTTTTGTTTATATTAGGATACCCTGCAGTTATAAAAGGTATAAATGCTTTTTTATTCTTAAATGCCGATTCTATTCTATTCATATATTTTTTCTCCTCTATATCTTGCAATTGCTGCAACATCTTTATCTCCTCTTCCCGAAAGACAAATTATTATACTTTCATTTTTATCAATTTTTGGTGCAATTTTTCTTACATGAGCAACAGCATGTGCACTTTCTATTGCACAAATTATTCCTTCGGCTCTTGCAAGATACTCAAATGCACTAACAGCTTCTTCATCGGTAACAGAAACATATTCTGCTCTGCCTGTATCATGCAAATAAGCATGTTCAGGTCCTATTCCCGGATAATCAAGACCGGCAGAAATTGAATAAACTTCCGCTATTTGTCCGTATTTATCTTGGCAAAAATAAGATTTCATTCCATGAAAAATTCCTATTTCCCCTTTAGCAATTGATGCTGCATGTTTATCCGTATCAAGACCTTTACCTGCAGCTTCACAACCTATAAGCTTTACATTTTTTTCTTCAATAAAGTTATAAAACATTCCCATGGAATTGCTTCCTCCACCAACACATGCAACAACAGCATAAGGAAGTTTTCCTTCATATTCCAAAATTTGCTCTTTTGCTTCTTTGCTTATTACACTTTGAAAATCTCTTACTATAGTAGGAAACGGGTGTGGCCCCATAACAGAACCTAAAACATAGTGAGTATCTCTTACCCTATTAGACCATTCTCTCATTGTTTCATTAACCGCATCTTTTAAAACTCTTGTTCCGGATGTAACAGGATGAACTTTAGCACCCAACAGTTTCATTCTGTAAACATTTAATGCTTGTCTTTTTGTATCTTCTTCTCCCATAAATATTTCACATTCCAAACCTAAAAGTGCAGCAGCAGTTGCCGTTGCTACTCCATGTTGACCGGCTCCTGTTTCTGCAATAACTCTTGTTTTACCCATTTTTTTTGCAAGTAAAACTTGTCCTAAAACATTATTTATTTTATGTGAACCGGTATGATTTAAATCTTCTCTCTTTAAATATATTTTTGCTCCACCTAAATCTTTGGTCATATTTTCGGCATAATATAAAAGAGATGGCCTTCCGGCATAATTCTTTAATAAATCGTTAAGTTCTTTCACAAATTCAGGATCATTTTTATAATATTCATACTGTTTTTCAAGATTTATTATTTCATTCATAAGTGTTTCCGGAATATATTGCCCGCCATATATTCCAAACCTTGTTTTACCCATTTTTTACTCTCCTAACTATATTTAAAATTTTGTTTTTATCTTTTACTTTATTTGTTTCTACACCGCTTGATACATCTATACAATACGGATTTAATTTTATTGCATCATCTATATTACTTTCGTTTATACCGCCTGCAAGGAAGTAAGGCCTTATAAAATTTTTTAATATGCTCCAATCAAAAGTTTTTCCTTCACCTTTTCCCGCATCAAACATCAACCAATCCGCCAAAGAATTTCGCCATCGAATAATATCTTCTCCTGTTTTAACTTTTACGGCTTTAATTATTTTTTTATTACAAACTTTTCTTAATTCACTTATATATTTATCATCTTCATCACCGTGAAGCTGAACAAAATCGATAATATTTGCATTACAAATTTCAACTATATTATTTATATCTTCATCTACAAAAACACCAACTGTTAAAATGTTTTTATCTAACTTATTTTTTAATTTTTCCGCAGTTTCTTTAGATACTTGTCTATGACTTTTAGCAAACACAAAACCTACAAAATCAGGTTTTGCTTCGTTAACAAAATCTATATCTTCAGTTCTAAATAAACCACATATTTTTATTTTCATATTTATCCTCGCAATTCCGAAAGGAATTGTTTTTTATCTTTACTCAACATCATACTTTCACCGATTAATGCACCATTAAAACCTGCATCTTTTAATATCTTTATATTTTGTGCAGTTTTTATTCCACTTTCAGAAATCAAAATTTTGTTTTCAGGTATAAGCTTTCTTAATTTTAAAGATGTATTAATATCAACAGTAAAAGTTTTTAAATCTCTGTTGTTTATACCTATAATTCCTGCTCCACTGTTTAATGCTTCCTTTATTTCATCTTCATTATGAGTTTCAACAAGACAACTTAACTTTAAACTTTTTGCTGTATTTAAAAATTTATTTAACGTTGTTTCATCAAGAATTGCACATATAAGCAAAACAGCGTCTGCACCTATAAGTTTTGCCTGATATATTTGATATTCATCAATAATAAAGTCTTTTCTTAAAACCGGAATATTTACTATATCCGCAACATCTTTTAAAAATATATCGTTACCTTTAAAAAAGTTAGGTTCCGTAAGAACAGATATAGCTGCAGCTCCTGCTTGTTCATATTCTTGTGCTATTTCCGTATAAGGGAACTCTTCAACTATAATACCTTTTGATGGTGATGCTTTTTTTATTTCACATATAAAGGCAAAATCTTTATTTTTTAAAGAGTCCTCAAAAAAGAAATTTTCACTTAAAGGAAGAGTTGAAACTTCCTGCTTTAAAATTTCAATACTTTTTTCTTTTTTCTCGTGTTCTATTCTTATTTTTTGTTTGGCAACTATATCATCAAGTATCATATTATTCCTCGTTTGATAATTTAACATACATTTCTAACTGATTAAGAGCTTTTTTATTTTCAATAACATCTTTTGCAATATTAATAGCATCACTTATTGAAATTTCAGGTTTTGCAATATGTATTGCTGCTGCAGAATTTAATATAACTGCATCTGTTTTTGCACCTTTTGCTCCTGACAAAATATCTCTTGTTATTTTTGCATTTTCTTGAGGTGTTCCACCTAACAAATCTTCTTTTTTGCATTTTTTCATTCCGAAATGTTCCGGTTCTATTTCATAAGTTTTATAGTTACCGTTAACAACTTCACAAACTTTTGTTACAGAACTTGCAGAAATTTCATCAAGGCCATCCGTTCCGTAAACAACCATAGCACTTTTTACGCCTAAATTTGATAATACATGTGCCATAGGTTCAATTAAATCTTCATCATATACTCCTAAAAGTTGCATATTTGCGCCTGCAGGGTTTACCAAAGGTCCTAAAATATTGAATATTGTTCTTATACCTAACTCTTTTCTTACCGGTGCAACATATTTCATTGCTATGTGATAATTTTGTGCAAATAAGAAACAAAAATTTATTTTATCTAAAATTTGTTTGCTTTTTTCCGGTGATATTGTTATTTTTGCACCTAATGCTTCTAAAACATCCGCAGCACCACATTTACTTGATGCAGCTCTGTTACCATGCTTTGCTATAGGTATTCCTGCAGCGGAAACAACAAACGATGATGTTGTTGAAATATTAAACGAATTAGACTTATCCCCACCTGTTCCAACAATTTCAAGTATATCCATATCGTTAAGAAGTTTTATACAATGTTTTCTCATACCGGATGCCGCACCCGTAATTTCTTCTATCGTTTCTTTTTTCATGCTCATGGCGGTTAAAAAGGCCGACATCTGTATTTGGCTTGTGTTACCACTCATTATTTCATCTAAAACCGTTTCAGATTCTTTAAATGTTAAATTTTGTTTTGCTACTGCTTTTACTATTGCTTCCTTTATCATATAAATCTCCTTTATAACTGCTTATAACGACCGCAAATTTTAAACTACAACTTTGTAATTTCAAAACTTATGTACTGTATCGCTTACGCTATTATTTTCGTACACCGCATTTTAAAATTACTTCGTTTCGTTTTAAACTTCGCGGTCTTGAAAATCGCTTCGCGATTTATTGTGTTTTCTTACGAAAAACTTTCAACTCTTCAACTTTTCAACACAAAAAACTTTTTACTTTGATAAAAAGTTTTTTATAATAGTGTATCCATTCGGAGTAAGTACCGATTCAGGATGAAACTGAACTCCATAAACATTTTTTTCTTTATCATAAACTGCCATAACTTCACCATCGGAACTTATTGCCGAAACCATCAAATTTTTAGGTAAAGTTTCTTTAATTGCTGCAAGAGAATGATATCTACCTACAACAATTTTTTTATTAAGCCCTTCAAAAATAGGACAATCGACATCTATTTCAATTTCAGATTGTTTCCCATGCATAAGTTCTTTTGCATAAGAAACTGTTGCACCGTATGCTTCACATATTGCTTGATGGCCTAAACATACTCCCAAAATAGGAATTTTACCTGAAAAATTTTTTACTACATCTATACAAATTCCTGCATCACTCGGTTTTCCCGGTCCCGGTGATAAAATTATTTTTTCCGGATTTAATTTTTCTATTTCTCCTAATGAAATTTCATCATTTCTTTTTACAATTATATCCGGATTTATTGAACCGATATATTGATATAAGTTATAAACAAAACTATCATAATTATCTATTAACAATATCATCTTATATTACCTCCGCAGAAAGTTTTAAAGCATTAATAACTGCTTTTGCTTTATTTACACATTCCTGATACTCATTTTCAGGAATACTATCTGCAACAATACCCGCACCTGACCTTACAAACACTTTATTATTTTTCTTAAAAGCTATTCTTATGGAAATACAAGTATCCATATTACCGGAAAAATCTATATATCCTATTGCTCCGCCATAAATACCTCTTTTGTTTTGTTCCAATTCGTTTATAATCTGGCAAGCTCTTATTTTAGGTGCACCTGAAAGAGTTCCTGCAGGCAAAACAGTATCTATAGCGTCAAGAGCCGTTTTATCTTCTCTTATTTCACCTCTTACTGTTGAGCCGATATGCATAACATGAGAAAACCTTTCTATACTCATATATTTTTCAACTTTTACGGAACCGAATTTACTTATTTTACCTAAATCATTTCTACCTAAATCTACAAGCATATTATGTTCTGCAAGTTCTTTCTTGTCTGAAAGGAGTTCTTTTTCAAGTTGTAAATCTTCTTCTTGAGTTTTACCTCTTGGTCTTGTTCCTGCTAAAGGAAAAGTATGTAAAACTCCATTATTAAGTTTTACTAATGTTTCCGGTGATGCACCCGCTATTTCTATATCTTTACTGCAAAAATAAAACATATAAGGTGACGGATTTGTTGTTCTTAAAATTCTGTATGTATCTAAAAGACTGCCTTCAACATCCGCTTCTATTCTGTTTGATAGTACTGCCTGAAAAATATCACCGTCTTTTATATAAGATTTTGTGTTGTTTACCATATCACAATATTGTTCTTTACTGAACAAATATTTAAAATCTGATTTTATTTGTAACGGTTTATCTTGTACGGGCGTTCCGTTTTTTATAATATCTGCCATTTTGTTTAGTTCTAAAACAGCATCATCATAATTTTGTTTTAAGTTATCGGTTTTAATATTAACTATTAAAAAAATTTTTTGTTTTAAATTATCAAAAGCAATAACTTTATCAAATAACATTAAATCGACATCATTAAAATTCTCATCATCAGTTGCAACCAATTTTAAAGTAGGTTCACTGTACTTTATATAATCATAAGAAAAATAACCTACAAGACCACCGGTAAAAGTTGGTAAGCCTTCAACTTTAGGACTTTTATTTTCTTCAACAATATTTTTAATATACTTTTGAGGAGTATCGTTTTTAGATATTATTTCACCGTTTATTTTTATTGTTCCGTTTAAGCATGTAAATTCAAGTTTCGGATCATATCCTAAAAAAGTGTATCTTCCCCACTTTGAAGAATCTTCCAAACTTTCAAGCATATAGCAATGACTGCTTACAGATTTTAAAATTTTTAAAACTTGGATAGGCGTTTTTATATCGCTTAATATTTGGCTACTTATAGGAATTGTTTTATAACCTTTTGCCAATTTCACAGCTTGTTCATAACTTGGTATATACATTTTAGCACCTCAAAATAAAAAAAATTCATCCTAAAACAAAAAATTTTGTTTTCAAGGACGAATATTTTATCCGCGGTGCCACCTTGATTTGAAACTACCTAAAAAATATACCGATAAAACTTATAATTCCAAATCTTATCCGGTAGTCTCACTCTTATTTAGGATACCAACATATCCCCAGCAACTAACGGATGCCTTCCCGTTGCAGAATACTCAGGGTAACTACTTTCCCTTTTGACTGCACCCTCTGCGGTCCATTTCAGAAAGTTTAAACTTCAACTTCCTTAATAAGCTGCTTACTGCCTGCTTCTCACCACCCAGGCTCGCTGTTAGTGCACTTCTTATTTTTATCTCCGCATCAACGGTTTCAATATTAAACTTGTAAAATTGTAATACTATTTTTTTTATTTGTCAAGTTTTTTATTTACAAAATTAAACTGTTTATAAATTGTTCCGCTACCCTAGGAGAACGACTGCCGCGATTTAAAGCAAATGTTTCTGCTTTAAGTGACAAGTCTTCTTTATCCATTTTAATTTTGTTTCTTGCAGCAAGTGTAAACACAATTTCAAGATAAAGATTTTTGTTCGGTTTTTCAAAATATACGGTCAAACCGAATCTATCCGAAAGAGAAGTTAATTCTTGAATTGTGTCATTAATATGAATATCATCTTCGTTATGTCTATCTGAAAAACTTTCTTTTATTATATGTCTTCTGTTACTTGTTGCATAAATTACCGCATTATTTGCTTTAGCACTTGCAGAACCTTCAAGTGCAGCTTTTAACATACTGAAACTATCATCATTTTTATTAAAAGAAAGATCATCTATAAATATTATGAATTTTAATGGATTGCCGATAATTTTTCCCATTATGTAAGAAAGACTTAAAAGCTGATCTTTTCTTATTTCTATAAGTCTTACACCTTCATTATAAAAAAAGTTTGCACAAGCTTTAACCGTAGAAGACTTTCCCGTTCCGGCATCGCCATATAATAAGATGTTTGCAGCAGGTTTACCGTCACATAATGCTTTTGTATTATCAAAAATTTGTTTTCTTTGATCTTTATATCCTATAAATTTATCAACAGAGATTTCATCTGCGGACTTTATAGGTATAATTTGTTCATCTAACACTTTAAACATTTTTGCGGTAGCAAAAATACCATACCCTACTTTAGAAATATTTTTTATTTGTTTCTCGTAAAGTTTTACAAAGTCCGTTTGTGTGTTTTCAAATTTTGGAATATATTTGAAATCATTTTTGGAAAATAAGTCATCTGCTGTAATTTTTGAAAGTTCAGAAAATATTTTTAACTCTTTTGTTGTGTTTTCCAAAAGAATATCAGGTATTTCTTTTTTTTGTACTACGGATAATATGTATTTGTTTTCATCTATTAAAACTGCATTAGATAAAAATTTTGAAAAAGAATAATTATATTCAGCTAAAGAATAAACAAACTCGCCGAAAAATTTTATTTTTTGTAAATTTTCCTTTTCGGTTAAAAAAGAAATAAACGATTGCATAGTTCTAGTATTCAGTATATTTCTAAATATACTTAATGCCAAAAGTTCACAAGCTAATTTTTCTTTATATTGTTCATTCATTTTTTATACTATTATAATGTAAATTTATTTATTATCGCTCCCTTATCTGCCGAGCTTACTTGTGCCGCATATCTTGCCAAACAACCGCCGATATCCGTTTTCCTTTTTATCTGTATTGTTTGTTTTCTTTTTTCTATTTCATCTTTTGAAACTTTTAATTCTATTTTATATTCGGGAATATTTATTGAAATAATATCTCCGTCTTTAACATAAGCTATAAGTCCGCCGGATGCTGCTTCAGGAGAAACATGCCCGAGTGATGCTCCTCTTGTAGCTCCCGAAAATCTACCATCAGTAATAAGTGCAACATCTTTATCTAATCCCATACCTGCAATAGCAGATGTCGGACTTAGCATTTCTCTCATTCCCGGACCGCCTGCAGGGCCTTCGTATCTTATAACCACAACATCACCTTTAACTATTTTACCTGCATAAATTGCAGTTATAGCTTCTTCTTCACTATCATAAACTTTTGCAGGACCTTCATGTTTTAACATTTCCGGTGCAACTGCACTTCTTTTAACCACACAACCATCAGGAGCAAGGTTTCCTTTTAATACAGCAATTCCTCCTGTTTTACTATAAGGTTTTTCTATCGAACGAATAATTTCCGTATTTTTATTTTCTGAAGTTTCTATATTTTCGCCCAAAGTTTTACCTGTACATGTAATAACAGATGTATCTATTAAATTAAGTTTTGTTAACTCTTTTAAAACAGCATAAACTCCACCTGCTTCATTTAAATCTTCCATATATGTAGGACCTGCAGGGGCTAAATGGCAAAGGTTAGGAGTTTTTTCACTTATTTCGTTTGCCATATCCAAATTAAATTCTACTCCGCACTCGTTTGCAATTGCAGGAAGATGTAACATACTGTTAGTTGAACATCCCAAAGCCATATCTGCCGTTAAAGCATTTTTTATTGCTTGTTTTGTCATAATATCTCTGGGACAAATATTTTTCTTTACAAGTTCCATTATCTGCATACCTACATGTTTTGCAAGTTCTATTCTTGCAGAATATGCGGCAGGAATTGTTCCGTTACCTTTAAGTCCCATACCTAAAACTTCAGTTAAACAGTTCATTGAATTTGCTGTGTACATTCCGGAACAAGAGCCACAACTAGGACAAGTTTTTTCTTCATATTCGGCAAGTTGTTCTTCGTTAATTTTACCCGCTTTGTAAGCACCTACAGCTTCAAACATTTTTGATAAACTTGCTTTTTTACCGTTAACTCTGCCTGCGAGCATAGGTCCACCGCTAACAAATATTGTTGGAATATTTACACGAGCCGCAGCCATTAAAAGCCCGGGAACATTCTTATCACAATTTGGTACCATAACAAGCCCGTCAAAGCCATGAGCAAGTACCATAGCTTCAGTAGAATCTGCAATCATATCACGAGTAATAAGAGAATATTTCATACCTTTATGGCCCATAGCAATTCCGTCACAAACAGCAATTGCCGGAAACACTATAGGTGTTCCGCCTGCCATAGCTACACCGAGTTTTACAGCTTCAACAATTTTATCTATATTCATATGTCCTGGAACAATTTCGTTATAAGAACTTACTATACCTATAAAAGGTTTTGATTGTTCTTCTTTTGTTATTCCCAAAGCATGATATAATGAACGATGCGGTGCATTATGTGCTCCGTCAACAATTTTTTCTTTAATCATATTTTTCTCCTAAAAATTTTGCCATGCAGATTTTCCATACATCTATTCTTTCATATATCTTATAAGCTAAATTTATAACCTATATTTATTGATAATTCAGAATATCTCATATCACTTCTATAATTATTTGCATTAACATAACCATAATTAAAAGAGTGAATAATTTCAAGAATAAAATTTTTCTCTATTTCCAAGCCTATACCTAAAGCCCAATAAAGACCATTTTCTGTACTTCTATCTTCCATTATATAGTCATTATCCGGAGAAAACCTAAAAAATCCATATCCGATTTGTCCTATAAAATAAAAATAGTCTAAGATATCCGAATCTAAATTCATTTTCGGTTTAATTGCAAAATAAACATTTGTAAAACCATATTTATCACTATAACCATAATTAGCTTTCGAATCAAAAATATAATTAATACCTAAACCTAATGCAAAATCAGAAGCGACATAATAATAAAAATCCGTTCCCAAAATACAACCTCTGTTAGTTGAACCGGAATCTGTTCCCGAATCCAAATAAAGTTTAACATTATTATCCAATATATAACCTACTTTAACATCTAACTCTTTTGCCCCCTTATCAGTTGCAAATACATATGTCGCAAATACAAATGCCAATAATACAATCAGGATACTCTTTTTCATATTTTTATATCCTCTTCTCATATAATTTATTTATTTCTTAATTATATCAAATTAAAAAACGGGAAGAAAATTCTTCCCGTTTTTTACATATTTCAAACTTATAACCTTATAAACCTATAACCTGTTTTTAGTTGTTAATAAGTTTATCTTCATCGCTCCAGCTGTAAAGTTTTCTTATTTCTTTACCTACTTTTTCACTGGGATGTTCTGCAGCAAGTTTTCTCATTGCATTAAAATGAACTTGTCCGCCGGCTTCAGACATATCAAGTAAAAATGCTTTTGCAAATGTTCCGTCTTGAATATCTTTAAGAATCTTTTTCATTGTCTTTTTAGTTTCTTCGGTAATTATCTTAGGACCTGTTGTATAATCGCCGTATTCTGCAGTATTAGATATAGAATATCTCATACCTTCAAATCCGCTTTGATATATTAAATCTACTATCAATTTCATTTCATGAATACATTCAAAATAAGCATTTCTCGGATCATATCCGGCTTCAACCAATGTTTCAAATCCTGCTTGCATCAAAGCACAAACTCCACCGCACAAAACTGCTTGTTCTCCAAACAAATCCGTTTCTGTTTCAATACGGAAAGTGGTTTCAATAACGCCTGCTCTTGCTCCGCCGATACCCAATGCATAAGCAAGTGCAATTTCTAATGCATCACCTGTAGCATTTTGTTCAACCGCAACTAAACAAGGAACACCTTTCCCTGCCTGATACTCGCTTCTTACTGTGTGTCCCGGACCTTTAGGTGCAATCATTATAACGTTTACATTTTTAGGAGGTTTTATGCATCCAAAATG
Organism: Elusimicrobiota bacterium; assembly: GCA_017529005.1. Lineage (GTDB taxonomy): Bacteria > Elusimicrobiota > Endomicrobiia > Endomicrobiales > Endomicrobiaceae > Ruminimicrobiellum. Next base: position 2,320 of record JAFXOB010000072.1, on the reverse strand, counting down.
AATATTGAATCCATGAGCAAAAGCTATTGTTTTACCTTCTTTAAGGTTAGGTTCAATACTTTCTTTATACAATTTTGCTTGTTTTTCATCGTTGATAAGTATCATTATGATATCTGCTTTTTTAGCGGCTTCATCTGCAGTATAAACTTTTAATCCCTGCTTTTCCGCTTTTTCCCAACTTTTTGAACCTTTATAAAGTCCTACTATAACATCTACTCCGGACTCTTTCAAGTTAAGAGCATGAGCATGCCCTTGTGAACCATAACCGATAATAGCAACTGTTTTTCCTTTAAGTTTTGCTAAATTACAATCTTTTTGATAATAAATGTTTTGCATTCTTTTACTCCTTAAACAATTTATTTTAAAGTTAAATTTTTCCAAAAAAAATCAGTTGAATTATTATATAATTATATATTACCTAAATCAAATTTATTGTTTATTTTCTTAATATGTGTTATAAGTATTTTATGATAAAAATTTTTTACCAAATATATTATCTCCTAAAAAATAAAATTTTCTTCACCATAACATTAATCCTATTTATCGCTTCTCTTAGCGGTATAGTTTTTTCAGAAACAAAAAATTCCATTGAGCAAATAGAAACGAAATATTTAAGAAATTCAACGACCTTAACTAAACAAGGCAACGAAAATTTTTTACAGAAGTTAAAAATTTCAGCTGAAAACGGAGATAGTGATGCTTTGTCATCACTAAGAAATTTTGCAGAACAAGGTAATAGTGAGGCACAATACTATTTGGGAAAATACTATTATGAACAAGAAGATGAACAAGAGGCTGTTAAATGGTTTACAAAATCGGCTGAACAGGGTGATGAATATGCAATCCAGGAATTAAAAATTTTAGCCAAGCCGATAAAACATGAACAAAGAAATGAAAAAGAAGCTTTTAAATGGTATAAAAAAGCGGCAGAACAAGGAAATAAAGAAATTTTCTATCAATTAGAAGCGTTGGCCTCGAAAAAAAATAATCCGGCGTTATCAGCATTAAAAATTGTTGCAGAAAAAGGTAACAGTGCGGCACAATTATATCTGGGATTTTACTATTCTGAGCAAAAAGATAAACAAGAAACTCTTAAATGGTATACGAAATCAGCTAAGCAAGGAAACGATTCAGCACAATATTACTTAGGAAAATATTATTACAAACAAGGAAATGAACAAGAAGCTTTTAAATGGTACAAAAAAGCAGTTGAAAATGGAAAAATGTTTGCTGCAAATGACCTACAAGATTTAGCTAAAGAAGGAAACAGTAAAGCTTTATCATTATTAAAGACTTTTGCTGAAAAAGGAAACTGCGATGCTCAATATAATCTGGGAGAATATTACCACAAATTAATACATAAACAATCTTATTCTAAAAATCATCAGAAGATAGCAAAAGAAGTACACGACTCCACTTCTAATGATGAAAAAAATTTATCACTATCGGAATTAAAACAAGAAGCTCTTAAATGGTACAAAAAAGCAGCCGAAAACGGAAACAGTTCCGCACAATACTTTTTATGGAAATATTACTACGGACAAGGAGATGAACAAGAAGCTTCTAAGTGGTACAACAAAGCATTTGAACAAAAGACCAGTGCAGCTTCATCAATATTAACAGCTTTAGCAACAAACGGAGAAAATTTATCAAAAATAAAAAAGTCAGCAGACAAAATAAACAGTGATGCTTGGTTATCAATATTAAAAATCTTAGCCGGAAGATATAGTCACAGGGCTTTATTTGAAATAGAAAAATTAGCCGAACAAGGTAATGATGAGGCTCAATACTTTTTAGGAAAACATAATTATGGGGATCAGTTTGCTCCACGCTTGGATGAACAAAAGGCTATTAATTGGTTTAAAAAAGCAGCCGAAAAAGGAAATTCTGATGCACAATGTTGGTTAGCACATTATTATAAAGCAGATGCTGTTAAATGGTATACAAAAGCAGCAGAACAAGGAGATGAATCTGCTTTTTCCGGATTACAAACTTTAGCTAAAAAAGGAAAGAGTGAAGCTTTATCTGTATTGAAATCTTTTGCGGAACAAGGAAACGAGTGGGCACAATTTTATTTAGGAGACTATTATTACAACCCAAAATATGAAGAGCCCGGATTTGTTATATACTAATTTTCAATTATAATTCTAATCTTTCAACTAAACTATACATTATAAATAGCTTTATTTCTTTCAATAGCAACAACACCTGTTCTACAAAGTTCAACTATTCCCAACGGTCTTAAAATTTCAATAAAAGCGTTTATTTTTGATGGTTTTCCTGTCATAACTACACATATCGTTTTAGGATTATAATCAAC
>JAFXOB010000071.1 GCA_017529005.1 Elusimicrobiota bacterium | reverse complement strand
TAAAGATAATAAATCTTTTACCGTTCTAATAGCATTGGCATCTCTGTTTTGGGTTATTATACCTTCAACAAATTTTCTATTTTCACTATTTGTTCTTAAGCGTTCAATTATATCCAAAGTACCTCTTGTATTACCTGAAATAAAGATTTTGCTGAGTTTTCCTTCTTTATATAGTTTATATGTTCTTTCAAAAGAAGAAATCATCCTATTACCTAACAAGAAGCCAACTGTAATATTCGTATCCATTCCATCAAAATCACATGGAGAAAGTAAAGTATCTACTTCTTGGAATAATGCATTTTTTATCTCTAAAATATCAGGCACGACAGATTTAGCAAAAGAAAACAATTCTTTTTGTCCGTTAATTTTTTCAAATTGTTTATGAATATATTCATAGTTTATATCCATATTTTTGGACAATAATAAATATTCAACAATTTCATGTAATGCTAATTGTTTTAATAATCTTTCTTTTGTTTCCTTATCTCCCAACGTTTTTCCGTCTAATTCTCTTAAAAATGCTTCACTTATATAAATTGTTGCTATTCCGGTTTCAGAATCAAAATCAAATGTTGCAAAAGAGAAAGTATCCTTATCTTCTGCTAAATCAAGAGATCTCGAAACAACAAATTTCACTTCGGAAATTTGTTTTGAATTAAGTTCTTGTTGGAAATTTATATTGTATCGCTTTTGTAAAGATTGAAATTCGGAAAAATCCGGATTTTGTATATTTGTTTTTATTATATTAAGTTCTTCTTGGGTTAAAAGCGGTGTCTCTTGAGACAATAAAGTTGTTTCATCATAAGCTTCTTGAGAATACAATCTCAACAAGATTTGTGTCATCAATACCGGATATTCTTCCAGTAAAGAGCCCATACTTTCTTCGTCTTTAGAGGTTTGAGCATATCTTTCCGAAAGCTCTTTTGTAGTTTCAAGTATTCTGGCTACAAGTGCACTATGATGTATCATAGCATGTTTAACAAGCTGTTCAACATTATTACCTAAAGACATTAACGGAAATTCTTGTTTCGGCTGAATAAAACCTGTAGAAACAAAAATTGTATTTTTTTCTTGTTTTACTTGTTCTTCGTTCATATAAGCAGAATGTTCTACTTCAAAACCCGTATTGCCAAGTTTCAGTAAATTAACAAGTTCTTGTATACTGTCTTCATTAACTAAAGAAAGACCTTCAACTAAAAACTTTTCATCATTTATTACAAGATTATATTGCAAATCTTTTGCAGTCAACTTTGTTATATTGAAAGAATTTCCGATTATACCGGATATTTCATCGGAACGGATATTAGCCTTTGTTTTAATAACAAAGCACATATTATAAAATTGTTTTATGTTATTGAACTTTATTATTCCATTTTCTATAGCTTCGAACAATTCAAAAAGATTTGCCAAATTATAATGATTTGCTATTTGGGTAGATCTTTTAATAAATTCAGAAGGTAACATATTTTCAAAATCGTTACTTAAAATAATGTTAAACAATAACGATAATATTTCGGTAATGATGTCTTTATCTCTTAATATTTTGTTTTCCGAATCTTCCTTAAACATTTTTTCTGCAATGTCGGAATATTCCAAACTTCTACCGTCCAACATTTCTCTAAAAGCTTTATCCGTTAATAATTTATTAAGAAAATCGGTAATATCCGAAACACTTCCGATAGATTTAATAAAGTCCGAAATACTTGCTATGTTTTGATTATTCATTCTATGGTATATTAATTTAGCTCTTGTTGTATGTGCTTCAGCCTCTTCCTTCGGAACAGAGACATAACAACCTTCTCTTTTAATAATCTTATATGTTCTTGCATTATCTAACGGAAAATCCGATGTTATTTGATCACCTGTTTCTATATAAACAGCAACATTTATATCATCTGAGAAATATTTACCGGTAGCAAGATCAAAAACGGTAGAACCTTTAGGCAACTTTTGAACATAAACACCATCTTCATATTCAACAAAGCATGTTATATTTCCGGAAATTCTATCCATTATTTTTTTAAAATTTTCAGACAAATCATCGGTAGGAATAATTCCGTCAGATTCATATACCATTTGTTTGGTTTCGTTATCGGTAGAATCTATAAAACTATAATCCATTTCTTTTGCAAATATATGTTCAAACAAATTCGCATCAAAATCTTTACCCATTTTGTATATATAGTGAGGTGCAGATATCTTTTTTTGATTATATAAACCATAAGTTTCGTTTTCATAATCGGTTATTTCATACAAACACATTTCTACCGGAATAGGAACGCCGTTTGTCAGTTTTACGGAAGCATTTATTTTTGTTCTTGCCTGTTTATTTTTTGCATCTTTATCAAATTTTTGAAATATCGTTCCTCTTTCAGCAAAAAACGTTCTCAATCCGGAATATTTTTCGCCAGTGGTTTTAGCATTAACCGCTTCCAAAACTTTAGGAAAATCTTCATCTTGAATAACAACATGAAACCCTACAAGGTCTTTTAATTGACTTTCAAAAAGAGTTACAAACCACAACTCAAGAGCCATTGCAGAACCGTTAGTTTCAAGAAGTTTCTTTAATTTTTCTATATCAACCAATCCGTTTGAATCTCTACAGTCTTTTAGCATAGCGGTTAAATTTTTATTTATATAAGAATCAATAAAATTATAATCCGCAAATACTGCATTTTTCATTACAGAAAATATTGAAGATAATATTTCTTTTTCTTTGTCGGTTAATTCTTCGAAATCTTTGTCTATACAATTAAGAATTTGTATTTTTATAGATTTAGGACTAATATTTTTCTTATTCATTTCTTTTACTAAGCTATTGAAAATCTCGTCTGAATTTACAACAAATTTTATTGCATTTCTTTCTATTTTAGTTAAATTTTTTAATTCTTCATCGCTGTTCTTTCTGGATGAATTTAATTTTTCATATATGCTATACAAAGATTTTACTCTTATCTTTACATCCATGTTACCC
>JAFXOB010000070.1 GCA_017529005.1 Elusimicrobiota bacterium | reverse complement strand
TTACACATAATAAAATTTTAAAAAAATTAAAATATAATAAAAAAGTTAAATATATAAGTGTAGTTATAGATATAGAAGAATTAAGAACAGATGTTTGTTCAAAATATCATAAAGAAGAATTTGAAACAATGTTGGAAATATCGGATGTATTTATTGTTCATAATGAAAAAATGCTTAATTTTTTTGTGATGAAAGGAATATCTAAGGACAAAATTATAAACATTGAAACTTTTGATTATTTGCAAGAAAATAATAATATTGTTGAATTTGAGAAATCTCTAATTTTTGCTGGTAACTTAAACACTATGAAATGTGGTTTTATCGGACAATTAAATCAAATAAAAAATATTGAAATTAATTTATATGGCTCAGATTTTGATAATAATTTATTAAATTCTAAAAATATTAAATATCATGGCTCTTTTCCTCCAGATGAAATTACTAAAAATTTAAATAGAGGGTTTGGCTTGGTATGGGATGGGGATAGTGTTGATACTTGTTCCGGATATTATGGACAGTATTTAAAATACAATAATCCGCACAAACTTTCCTTATATTTATCTTGTGGACTTCCGGTTGTTATTTGGAGTCAAGCTGCACAAGCAAGATTCGTTAAGAAATATAATGTTGGTTTATGTGTAGAGAGTTTAAAAGAAGCGGAGCGTATTATAAGTAATATGAATGAAAAGGAATATAAAAATTTACAAACTTCGGTAGATAAAATAAGACCTCTTTTGTGTTCAGGGTATTTTGGTACAAAAGCAATTAACAAAGCTTTAAATTTGTTGAAATCCAAATAATTGTTTTTGCTTTTATAAATATTATAGAATAAATCTGTTTAATTATAAAGGAATGAGAGGAAAAAATGAAGATAGCTGTTATAGGAACAGGATATGTGGGCTTGGTTGCCGGTGCATGTTTGGCAGATATGGGTAACGATGTTATTTGCGTAGATAATAATATAGAAAAACTTAAATTGTTGGAAAAGGGAATAATACCTATTTATGAGCCGGGTCTTGAAGAATTGGTTAAGGTTAATTTTAGAGAAGAAAGATTAAGTTTCTCTTCCGATATAGATAATGCTGTAAAAGTTTCAAAAGTATGTTTTATTGCTGTTGGAACTCCTCAAGGAGAAGACGGTTCTGCCGATTTACAATATGTATTTGAAGTTGCAAAACAGATAGCGAAATCAATGAACGATTATAAAGTGATTGTAGATAAATCGACTGTTCCTGTAGGAACAGCGGAAAAAGTAAGAGAAATTATAAAAGCAAATACAAAATATTCTTTTGATGTTGTGTCTAATCCTGAATTTTTAAAGCAAGGTAATGCAGTAGAAGATTTTTTATATCCGGACAGAGTTATAATAGGCTCGAATTCCGATAAAGCAACAAGAATTATGCAGGATATATATGCTCCTTTTTTTAGAACCGGAAATCGTGTAATTATTATGGATACAAAATCTGCAGAAATGACAAAATATGCTGCAAATTCTTTTCTTGCAACTAAAATATCTTTTATGAACGAAATAGCAAATTTATGTGAGAAAGTAGGCGCTGATGCCGAAATGGTTAGAATAGGAATATCTACAGATTCAAGAATTGGCAATAAATTTTTATTTCCGGGTTTAGGTTATGGAGGGAGTTGTTTTCCTAAAGATGTTAAAGCTCTTATTAAAACTGCATCGGAAAATGATTGTGAAATGAAAATAATTAAAGCTGCCGATGAGATAAATAAAAAGCAAAGAAAACTGTTTATAAATAAAATCATTAATAAATTCGGGGAAAATTTAACAGGAAAAATTTTTGGGGTTTGGGGACTTGCGTTTAAACCTAAAACTAATGATATGAGAGAAGCTCCTTCAATTACAATAATTGATTCTTTGCTTGAGATGGGAGCGAAAGTAAAAGCTTACGATCCGAAAGCTATGGATACAGCAAAATTTTATTTTGGGGATAAAATAGAATATACCAAAACATCTTATGATGCATTAGATGGTGCAGATGCAATGATTTTGTTGACGGAATGGAATGAATTTAGAAGACCTGATATGGAAAAAATAAAAAGATTATTAAAACAACCTATATTGTTTGATGGTAGAAACCAGTATAATGCACAGCATCTTGAAGAAATGGGATTTTGTTATATACAAATAGGAAGATAAAAGTATTAAATAAAAATTATTTATAAATAATAAAAGAAGGATAATAAATTATTATCCTTCTTTTTTATTTGTTTTAATAATATAATTTTAATCTTTGTCATTTAACATTATCATTGAATTAGATTTATCGCCTAACATATATTTCGGTAAATGTCCGTCCCATTTTTCTATCCATTTCAAATTGATAACGGTTTGATTGGAAGAATCTCTTAATAATTTTTGTTTTTGAGCTTCTGCTTCTGCGAGCAAGATAACCCTTTTTTTCTCTTCTTCCGCTTGCATTCTTTGATATTGTATCTTTTTAACTTTTTGTTCTTCTATTTGTTTTTCTTCAACAACTCTGTTGAATTCTGCGGTAAATTGAATATCAACAATATTTACATTTTCTATAATGATATTATATTCTTCTATTTTCTTTCTTAAATTTTCTTCTATAGCTGCTCTTAAGTTTTCTCTTTCAACGATAATGTTTTCAACAGGTAATTTTGATATTGCAGTTTTAGAAACTTCTTGTATTGCAGGATATATTACTTTTACAAAATAATCTTTACCTATTTTTATATGTATATCGTTAACTTTTTCATAAACCGGTCTAAAATTAACAACGATTCTTGCTCTAACGGTTTGTAAATCTTTTGATGCCGAATCTGCTTCAATTTCTTGTTTTTGAGTTTTTACATCATAATTTACTACTTGATGAATAAAAGGTAACTTTGGATAAGTTCCCTGAGAAAAGCTTTTTGTTTCACCTGTAAGAACATTTATTCTTACACCTACAAAACCTACTTCAACAATAAAAAAACTGGATAATGCTATAAAAGCTATTACAATAATTGCTGCAAGTCCTGCTATAATTCCCGTATCTTTTTTCATTTTTCTAGTCTCCTTTTTTATTTATCTTTCCATAAATTTTTATATACTTTGTTTTTTCTTGCAAGTTGCGATTTAACTTCTTCTTCTCCAAATTCTTCAAGTAAAGTTTTTTTATTGGAAAATAAAGATGTTCCTAATCCCAATTTTGAGCCTTCTATTTTAAAACCTATTGCTTCTAATATTGTAGGAAATAAATCAATTTGTGAAAAGGTCCTTTCTTTATTTATATTTTCATTTTTGTATACAGAGTTAATAAAACAATTATAAACATATCTTTTATCAATCTGTTTATTTGAGCTAAAAATATCTATCAATGTTTTTTCTATAGCTAAATCGCTCATTCTGAGATGATCTCCCACTATTACAACTACAGTATCTTGTGCGAAAGGTTGTTCATTAAGCCAATCGATAAATTTTTGTATTAATAACGACGAATTCCTTATTATATTATATCTGTTATCTTCAAATTCTTTTATAATATTTGGAATTTCAGGATTTCCACAATGAGTATCTATTGTGAACATTGTAGCTAAAAAAGGTTTATCTTTGTTCATTTTTAAAATTTCACTTTTTAATGAATTTAATGTGTCTTCATCTGATACACCCCACCATTCTTGTGAAAATTTAATTTTACCATAATTTTTATTAATATCTTTTGTAGTTAATATTTTATCAAAGTGATGAGTCTTAAGAAAAATATCTGCACCTGCAAACTCAACATCCGAACCCTGAATAAATAATGTTTGATAATTATTATCTTTTAAAATGTCGGATAACGTATATAGTTTTGGTAAAAAAGTTTTCATTTGTTGTGTTAAATAATTTGTATTTTTATTACCTAACGTTATATTTGTACAAGGAATACCTGAAAAAGCAGCAATTAAAGCCATTTGTGTTGTGTTTTGTCCATATCCGTTAATAAAATACTTAAAAGATATATTGTTTTTTGCCAAATTATCTAATTCCGGTATAAGATTGTTCCCGAAAAAAGATTTGTTTGAAAAAGTAAATTCCATACTTTCCATAAATATAATAATAAGATTCTTTTTTTGTTCCGGTGTATATATGGCAACTTGTTTTGCATCGACATAGTATTTTTCATAAAAATCACTATATTGAATTTTATGAAAAATATAATAAAATACATTATAATTAATGGAAAAATTTATAATACCTATACATAAAATTAAAAAAAAGAAAAAGAAAATAATTCTATAATAATTAATAATTTTATTGAATTTATTCAAAGTTATAAAAATTATAAAAGTTAGTAGTAAAGATACAATTAAATACTGAAATTGCAAAT
>JAFXOB010000069.1 GCA_017529005.1 Elusimicrobiota bacterium | reverse complement strand
GATAAAGAAAAAATACTATAAGGAACTTTTAAAAAACAAAAGTAACGACATTTGGAATCCTTATAAAGAAAAAAGAGTTTAAAATGAAAAGAAAAATTTTAACATTATTTTTATGTTTTTATTTTGTTTTTGGTTGTGGGAATATTTTTGCTGAAAAATGCGGAGATTTTACGATAGAAGAACTTGCATTAAAATTAGAAAATCATAGTTTATTGATTTATAAAGATGGAAATATTACTTTTCAAGATGAGCATGGTATACAACCATTACTTATACAAATAAAGAAGAAAGGTTTGAAAAATACAGTAGTTGTAGATAAAATTGTAGGTAAAGCAGCAGCTCTTCTTATGGTTTATGGTAAAGTAAAACAAGTCCATACAAATATTATAGCCAAAGATGCAATAAAAGTTTTTGAAAAATATAATGTTGAATATTCTTATATAGAACTTGTTGACTATATACAAAATAACAAAAAAGATGGGCTTTGTCCGATGGAACAAAAAGTTTTAAATATAAATAGTCCTAAAAAGGCTTACAAAATTTTCACAAAGAAGAAATAAAAGATTATAAAATTTGTAAGATTATAGGGTTATTGCTTTAGAAAAAGAAAAATAATTAAAAAATTCGGAGAATTTTTTATGAACAGAAGACAATTTTTAAAGTCTGCATTATTTACAACTATAGGTGCTGTAGTGTTATCCGCATGTAAAAAAGTTGTTACAGAAACAAAAAACTTAATAGATAAAGTTTCTACAAAAAAGTATAAAAACCTTGATATTTCCGTAATCGGTTTTGGTTGTATGAGACTTCCTCAAAAAGACGGTGAACCGGATATAGAAAAAACACAAGAACTGGTAGATTATGCTATGGATCATGGTATCAACTATTATGATACAGCATGGTTTTATCATGGAGGAAAATCCGAACTTGCTGTTGGTCAAGTAATGAAAAAACATTCCAGAAACAGTTATTATTTGGCAGACAAAATGCCGTTAAGAATATTAAAAGATAAATCCGAAGTTATACCTATATTTGAAGAACAATTGAAAAAATGTCAGGTAGAATATTTCGATTTTTATTTAGCACACAATATAAATAAAAGAGAATGGGAAACATTAAAAAAATGTGAAGTTTATGAACAGTTACTTCAACAAAAAAAAGACGGAAAAATAAAATATTTAGGATTTTCAATACATGATACACCTGAACTTTTAGAAGAAGTTGTAAATACATATAAATGGGATTTTGTTCAGCTTCCTATTAATCCTATAGACTGGAAAGTTGTAGATGCAAAAAAGCAATACGAAATTGCAACAAAGGCAGGTCTTCCTGTAGTTGTAATGAATCCGTTAAAAGGCGGACAATTATCAACATTAACCGAAAAAGCAGTTGAGATATTAAAGAATGAAGAACCGAATGTTTCACCATCTTCATGGTCTTTAAGATATGCTGCAAGTTTACCGAATGTTTTTGTTGTGTTAAGCGGTATGACAGAAATGGAACATGTTACAGACAATGTTAAAACTTTTACGGATTTTAAACCATTAACTGAAAAAGAACAAGAAGTTCTTGCAAGTGCAATTGCCGCTTACAATTCTTCCGGTGCTATATCTTGTACTTATTGTCAGTATTGTACAGGTTGTCCTATAGGAATAGACATACCTAAAAATTTCTTAATATATAACCAATATAAAGCAAACAATAGAAAAGAAAGATTTATTATTGCTTACGAGTCAATTAAAGAAGAAAACAGAGCTGACAAATGTATAAATTGCGGAATATGTAAACCGAAATGTCCACAAAAACTTGATATTCCTAACTTGTTAAAAGATATTTCAAATTTATATAAAGAATTGAAGAAATAAGTCATAGAATTTTGATATAATACCATCATGAACAAAATAATATATTGTTTAAGATTAATGTTGTCGGCAATTGTTTTAATAATTGCTTTCCTTTCTTTTACAACAACATTTTCTTTCTTTACAAAATTTTTTGTTATACAGTTAGGACCTGGAATTGCAAGTTTACTTACCTCTTTTTCAATAACTGTTCTAATATCGGTTTCAGGGATAATAATTTTTACTTTTCTATTCGGAAGATTCTATTGTTCTTTAATTTGTCCGTTGGGAATATTACAAAGTTTTATAAACTTTTTTTCATTAAAAAACAGTAAAAATTATAAAAATTTCTATAAAACAAGATACATTATAGCTGCAATAGTTTTTGGTACATTGTTTTGCGGTTGGGTGGTAGGTTTTAAAATTCTTGATCCTTACACAAATTTTGGATTAATTGCCTCAAGTATTTTTACACCGATTCATAATCTTATAATAAAAGCAGAGCATTACGAGTTTACAATATTAACATTAATAATATCACTTATACCTTTTATAATTTTAATATTTTTGGTTTTGTTCAAAAGAAGATTCTTCTGCACTGCAATTTGTCCGATAGGAACAGTTTTGGGGTTGT
>JAFXOB010000068.1 GCA_017529005.1 Elusimicrobiota bacterium | reverse complement strand
TGAAATAAATAATATTCTAACAGAATGATATATAAGCCTTACCAATATGTACATATACCCTGAAAGGCCTTCTCTTTTATATAAATAAATATCGTTTCTATAAAGATAAAAGAATCTATTTATTCTTTCCTTTGTTTCCGTAGCAATATTTGCACCTATATTTTTTTGAGTTTTATGAACTACAATACTTTCCGGTATATAAAAAGATTCATATTGTTTAGTTATTCTTCTTGTATATTCCCAATCATCAGTCCAAATAAAAAATTCTTTTATCGGAAGCCCGACATTTTTTATTACTTTTACAGATATAAAACAAGAAACAAAAGAAGCCATTGTAATCTTTGTATCAACATTATTTTGGTAATCTATATTTTTATACATGGTTTGTCTTTGAACATTCATCACACAAATATTACCATCTGCCCAAAGAACTTTACTTGATAAAAAACCAAAATTTTTATATTTTTTACCGGCTTCATTAAGTTTATATAATGCTGTCGATTTTGGAATACAATCATCATCCATAAGCCAAATATACTCATATCCAAACTCTACAGCTTTTTTAATTCCAAAATTAAATCCACCGGCACCGCCCAAATTTGTACCTGTATTAATATATTTGATTTTTCCAGTATCTAAAGATTTTATCGCAGTTTCTGTTCCGTCTGTACTTTTATTATCTACAACAAGAATATCACACGATATATTTTCTTGTTTAAGCAAAGAATTTATACATTCTAAAAGTAATTTTTTCCTATTATAAGTTACAATTACAGCCACAATATTATTATTCATAATTTTTTAATATATAAATTAATTTGTTTTTGTAAAGAATTTTTGTTTAATTAAATATATATAATAATACATCATCGGACATTTTATTACCATATAAAATTTTATTAAATCCTTTTTTGAAAATAAAGTTTTATCAATTTCTTTGTTTTGATAAGCTTGTTTAAATTCTTTTTTAAAACCTTTTAAGAAATCTTTTTTTAATTTCATATGTATCCGTCTAAAAGTAAACACATAATTAAGAAATTTTCTATATTGATATATAGATAAGAATGTTTCTTTAAGATTAGGATTTTTTTCCAAAATGTTTCTTATATAATCATATTCTGTCTTTATACAAAACACCTTTTCTTTATTTTGTATTGAAGAATTCGGATTATCTGTTCTATACATATAAAAAACATCCGGAATAAACATTGTTCGTAATGCATACATATTTGTTAAAAACCAAAAACCATTGTCTTGATAACTTGCTCCGGGCGTTTCATTATGTTTAATATGAAACTTTTTTATAAAATCATTTTTATATATTCCGCACCAATTGGTTCCATGATTTTTTAAAATATTTATATGTTCACTTGGTTTAATTACTTTATAATATAATTTATTTGTTTCATCAAATTTCAAAATTTTCTTATTTTCTCCGTTAACTTCACAAAAATTAGACTTAATAAAATCTAAATTATTGTTACCACAGAAAGAATATAATCTTTCATACATATTATTTAAAATGTAGTCATCCGGTTCAACAATGCCTACATATTCTCCTTGTGCATTATCAAAACCGACATTCATTGCTTTACCATAACCGCCGTTTTCTTTATGTATTACTTTTATTCTTTTATCTTTTAAAGCATATTCGTCACATATTTTTCCACTATTATCTATTGATCCATCATCAACACATATAATTTCTATCTCTTTTAATGTCTGATTTACTACACTATCAAGACATTGCCTTAAGTATTTTTCTACATTATATACTGGAATAACTATTGATACTTTAATTTTCATTTTTTGATTCACTATAACTATTTAAATAAAAATATATTAAACCTAATGAAATAGGATAAGTCATTAAATAATCATGTCCTAACATTGCAAATAACTGTCCTATAAACACAATCAATATTGTTATAAAATCAAAGCTTTTTAGTAAAAAACTGTTCTTATAAATAAGGTAAATAATATAAATAATAGGCAAAATAAAAATTATTAGACCTATTATTCCATTTTCTGCAAAAACAAAAACATATTGATTTAAAGCTGGAAAATTAGACTTCAAACCTTCTTTTTTAAATTTTTTTATCCATAATTTAGTCTCTTTATCTTTTTTTGCAAACTCAGGAATATTTTCTATCATATAAGCATCTTTAAGATGAGTTCCAACACCGAATATAGGTTTTGATAAACCAACTTTTGCCATTGTAACTATATTTGCAAACCTTGTATTATTAGTTCTTACATCTGTTTTTACTGTAGACATTAAATTATCATCAATATAAGTAATCAAATTCTCTTTTTTATTTTCTTGTTTTAATTTGTTTGGTATTTTGTTTGGTATACTTAAGTTTAAAAGCATTGAAAAAGATATACTAAACAATAAAAAAACAATAAATAATAAATTTTTCTTATTAAAGTTATAAAGCAAAAAAGATATGAAGATAAATATTTCTATAAGAAATAATACCATACCAGTTCTTGATTTTGACATAAAAAGCATAAAAACAAAAAGAAGGAAAAGAAAAATATATTTAAAAGAAAAATTTTTATAAATGGTATTCAATAAAAAAGGAATACCTAAAGCTGCAATAATACAAAAAAAAGATGGTTCAGGACACAAACTTCTAAGTTGTCCACCATTATAATCCCATAACAAAGGTGGCCACCAACCATGAGCAGACGACACATCATATAAAAAAGGATTTATAAACTTCAATATATTTGCAGCTATTTGATTATTACACTTTAAATATAATATTTCTGGAACACTATATATGCACAACAAACTAATTAAAACAAGAATTGATTTTCTCACAAAAGAAAAACCCTGTTGGCGATCGTTTCCAAACAAATATAAAAATAATAAAGGTATAAAACAAAAATAAAAAGAATTTAAAATTATATTTTTGCTTTCCCTAATAAAAAGCCATATTGCAATGGTTATATTATTATTAAATGATATGTTAAATTTATCACTTAAATATTGTAATTTAGTTAATTGACTAATATCTATTAAATCATAATAAGGATATATTATTAATCCTTGCAATAAACTTATTATTTGAGAAGAAGTATATATAATAAAAAAATAAAATATTGTTTTATTTATTTTAAAACCATATTTATAATATTCATAAATAAAAAAAAGTAAAGAGATCAATAACACATAAGAAATAGCATTAGGTCCTATAGAAGAAAAATAAAATTTTTGTGGTAACCATATAAAAGGCACTAATATTATTATTAAAGAAAGGAATATTTTTTGTAATTTTTGTAAAAAATTTTGTTCCATAACCAAATACTATATCAAAAACTTCTATCATATTTCTTATTAAAAAATTTAGCTTTTAAAAAACTGTAAGATTTTTTTATCCAATTTATTTTTTCCATATTGATAAAAGGTATTTCTTTATATTTTATTTTATTTTGTTCTATCCAATCATCAAGTAACAGTTCAGAAATATACCCATATAGTCTTGCTTGGTATTTATTGTATTTTTCAAGAGAAGTTCTCCTTTCTAATTCAAACAAAATGTCAAATATAAAACTACAATAACTATTCACAAATTCTTTTTTCATAATAAACATATTAAAAATATGTCCAGACCTTCTATTCATTACAATATTAAATATTTTTAAATACTGAGGATATTTGACTTCCAATATTTTCTTTGTTTCTTCCAAATCTTTAATATAATGAGTATGTTTATAATGAGAATATAATGTTTCTATAAAATAATATCTTTTCGCGGGAACAACAATATCTGTTTGTTTTAATACTTCCTCTAATTCGGCCTTTTTTATTATTTTTTCAAATTTATCATTACTTTTTGTTTTTCCTTTAAAATGTCTTCTGTAATGAACAAGACCTAAATAATCATAATCCAAATTTTTCCAAGCCCAATATAAACCTGTTAGTTCACACCAGAAAGGATTTTTTATTGATATATTTTCGCCTGTATTATCGCCGATAAAGCCTATACTTTGTTTACCTTCGGCACCGACATGTAAAGGCATATACATTTCATCTTTTGGCATTTTATATTGTTTATGTGTTGCTACTATAATTTTTATATCCATACTACAAAACCTTCTTTAATTTCAAAACTATTTGGTTAAACAATTCTATAGTTACTTTTTCTTTTGTCAATATTAAAACTATTATATAAACAACAAAAAAAGATAAAGCAGAAATTATTATAGCAAATAAATTATTATAACCAAATTTTGTTAAATACAATGCAATTATTATCGCTGAAAACACTGCAGATATTATCTTAATATATTCTTGATTTTTCATATTATTTAAAACATATTTTCTCATTACAACGACTTGAAAAATTAATACAATTAATTCTGCAAACATTGTCCCTAATGCTGCTCCTGTTGCCGAATATTTCGGAATTAGAAGTAAATTCAATATGATATCTATAATAGCACCTGCAATCACCGAATATAAAAATAAATTCTCTTTCCCCAACGGCACCATAATTTGATAGCCTATTAAATTCGTAATTCCTATAAATAATAAAGTCGGCATAATAACCTGCATAGGTATAATTGACCCCATAAATTCAGAACCGAACAAAAACAAAACGGTATATTTTGCAAAAAATATAAAGTATATCAATAATGGTACAGAAAATATAAAAATAAAGCTCATTGCTTTTGATGATATTTTTTTAAACTCGTCAAATAAATTCTGTTTAATATAATAAGAACATCTTGGAAGTAATATTGCACCTAAAGTAGTTACAAGCCCAACCAATACATTCTTTATTTTTATTGCAACACTATAATATCCAACATCTGTATTAGTTTTCATAAAACCTAACATAACAGTATCTAAGTTTGTATAAACTGTTATTGCGCATGCCATTGCAAAAAAAATAAAAATCGGTTTTATGTGTTGTTTAAAATTATAATTTTGTAACGGTTTAAAATTTATCCATTTAAAAGAATAAATGAAATTTAATACAAAAGCTAAATAACCGGATATTATTGTTATCGTACCATAAATGATATAATCCGATTTTGAATGAATCAATAAAAAAACTAAAATTAATCCTATTGCCTTAAATAATATTGAACGAATTGTAATATAAGTATACTCTTCTAAACCTTTAAATAGCCATTCCATCCCTATTGTATTTAAAATTAATGATGATCTCATAATGATGTATAACAATTTTTCTTCTTTTAATTGCGGAATACAAAATACCGCTAAAATCAATGTTATATATGCAATAAAAGTAGTAATCATATTAATTATAAATAGTTCTTGAACAGCTTTTATTAATGCTTTTTTATCATCTCTAAGCTGTGCAACCAACCTAAGGCCATATATCGGAATACCGAGTTGTGCAAACATACTGAAATAAGAAACAATTGAAATAGCAAGTGCAACTTTACCGACACCTTCCGGCAACAAAATTCTTGATATATAAGGATATATAATTAACGGAAATATTATTGTAAAAACCGTTAATATAACATTCATTATAAAATTTAATTTTAAAGATTTTTGTTTCATATTATTACGATTTTATTTGAAAAATATATCTAATCATCATCTTTTTATTAATAAAATTTTTATAAATAAAAATAAAAACGGTTTTAAAATTTTAAAATAAATTTTGTTTTTATA
>JAFXOB010000008.1 GCA_017529005.1 Elusimicrobiota bacterium | reverse complement strand
TTGTAAAAATTTATGATCATCGGCATTTTCAAAACCGGATTGCAATGTATTATGATCAACATAACTTACGGAAAGTTCCGTTTTAACTTTTGGAACATTCATTGCCTCAAACTGCAAATATGCCATTGTTCCTGTTGCATCTTGAGTTAAAGTTTGGTCTATTTTCAATGCAACTTCACTTCCTATTTCCATCGAACCTGATACTAAATGATTTTTAATAATTTTCTTTGCTAAATTCATAAAAATCCCCATATATAAAAATTTAAATTTTATTATCTTTAATATTTTACAAAATTATAAGAATTTTTTACATAAAAAAAGAGCAAACTGTTAATAATAACAATCTGCTCTTCTTTGTTTTTTATACTTTATAAAACTATAATGTAACTATTATTTTCTTTGCTTGTCTTTTTCTGATTTTTTCAGTTTTTTTGCCAACAACAACATTACTTTCTATAGTTTCTTTTGAATCATCGTTCCACAAAATTTCAATTTTTCTAATATTCATATTAGGCAAATATGTACTTTTTTTAGATTTATTTATATAAATTAAATCCGTTGTTGAAAATAATTTTGTTTTAAACTCGCCTTTTTTATCAAAAAATTCTCCGTTAATTATAGGTTTTAAGCTAAATATTAACTCATTTTTTTCATTTACCGAAAAAGGTTTATAACCTAAACTCATTGTAAGCCACATATCTATAAATTCTGCAGTCGAACCGCTAAGTCTTGCAACAAAACCTCTGCCCCAATTTCTTTTATCCGGGAATGCACTTGAAGAAATAAACGACGAATTTTCAAGTATGCTTCTTCCGTAAACTTCAGGTTTTAAAAAACAAGGGAAACAAGTTTTTATTGATGAGAAAAATTCTTCATAAAGTCCTGCTCTTAAAAGGCCCAACAAATATTTGAATTCCATATGCATAAATACGGATTCATTTTCAAGCCAACCTGGTAAAAAGACTCTTGATCTTCCAATTTCATTTGATTCACCAAGCAAAGAAGAGCAAACTTTAAACATTTTCAATTCTTTATCATATAAACCACTTTTCTTTATAGAAGCAAAATGTTGTTTTGCTTCCTGTTTATTATCGGACATTCTCATATAATGTGTTTCTGATTCTAAGAACAACGGTAACGGAACTCTTTTGAATTTAGAAACTTTAACACACGGTAACCCTTTTAAATTCTTTTCATTGTTTTTCTGATATTTTATTGCTTCATATCTGAAATAAGTAAAATATAAACCGGTTTTAGGATCTATAGCTTTTTTAAGTCCTGCATTTATTTTGTTTACAGCTTTATCTATAAATTCTATTACTGAATCTATACTGATTTGTTCTTCTTTACCGTTTATACCTAATATAACAGATTTTCTATATTCTTCTTTTAATGTTGTTGCATTATCCCAAAAATCAAAAGAAGAAAGTTTTTGTTTTAATAAATTGCATAATCCTTTAAATAATTTAGCAACTTCTACAGGTACAAATATTTTTGCATCTTTGTTTTCTTTTAAAAGATTGGCAAAGAATATCATCATTTTTCTTAGTTCAAAAACTTCCGGAGTTGAAGAACCGAAAAGGCCAGGTAAACCGTTTAATGCATCGTACCAACCAGGCTTATCCGATTCCATTTCTATACCTATACCTTCACTATCCAAAGTCGCAAATTTTACCGACATTATAGTAATAAATTTTGAAGCCAATGTCGTATAATAAATATTACCTTTACCGTTATTTGTTCTTAATGCATTAGGATTAACCTTTCTTGATGCAATAAGTTCAGCTTTTTCATCGGATTTTGCTACACAATTATATTGTCTTACAACACCTTTTGGTGTTAAAACATATTTTTTACTTCTCGGTAAAACATAGTGATCGTTATCATAATAAATAAAAGTTTTATCGTTAAAGAAAATATCTTTTTGTTTATCAGGATATATTGTTAAAAAGCTTTCCAATATATCAAAATTATATTTCCAGTGATCAACCCAATATCCTTCACCATGATTTGCATCATTTTGAGATTTTGCAGTTGTTACTACTTTTGAAATAAAATCTTCAAATTTACTTTTTGTTTTTATTTTTGAAAATTCTATAAAAGTTGCAAGTGAACCCGGCTCAAACGGTTTTTGGAAAAAATTATTTAATTTTTCTTCATCTTGTTTATTTGTTAAATCTTTTACTATCTCTTTATACTCTTTACTTTTTGTATCCATAACAAAAAGTGTTCCTTTAACAACCAAAGGATTGCAAGCATCTATTTGTAATAAGTTATAAAATATTTTTACAGCACTATCTTTTACGTTAGGATTAAAGAAAATATCTTTTCTTCTGTTTTGGTTTACATCTCTGAAATTTCCATTACCCTGTGAATAGTAATTAGGTGAAACTTGGAACTCGTTGTAATCTCTTTCCAAATCTCCATGTTTTCTTGAAAAAACATAATACATAGCAGATTTATCGTTATATTTAAACTCTATCGGAAGACCGCCTCTCATAACATTATCAAGATAATTTTGTCTGCAATACATATCAAATTCAGGTATTGCAGAATGAGTTTCCATATTAGATGTAATCGAATTTATTAAATTCTTGTTTTCTTCCTGCTTTGTTTCAAAATACTTTTTATCAAAATTTTTAACAAAACTATTCAAAGATTTAACACTGTCAATATGTCCTACTATAGAATAAATTTTTATATCCGTACCTGCTTTTAAATTTTGTTTTGCATAACTGAAAGCCGTAGGATATTTATTGTCTGCAAATTGAGTTTTAGGATATACAAAATTTTCATTAAACAATTTTTCAGGATAAGATAAACTTGTATTTGTTCCAAAAATTATTTCAGGATCAATTATAATATCAGCTTGTTTAAATTTTTTATTTTCGATAAAAGAACATAAAAAGTTTCCTTCGGTTATTTCTACAACTTCCGAACTATCTTCCGTTTCAACTTTTAATCTGTAAAAAGGAATTCCCGTTTTATCGAAATTATCAATTTTGGTCCATGCCTGAATTGTTGTAGACATATACTTCTGTGACCAGGAATTAACATAATACGGAAGAATTTTCGGCATACCGTCAACAATTTCTATTTGTATATCTTTTTTTGATATATTTTCAACGGAAATTTTTCTTAATAAACCTGCCAACGGTTGGTTTGGAAGTGTAAAATAGTTTATTTTTGTTTTTATACCTATTTCGGTATTTATTTCTTCTATTGTTAAATCATAAGAAGAAATAATCATTGTCTGTTTTATATTTTTTATATCAGCAGAATTATTTTTAAACGGCTCATAGCAAAAAACTTCTTTACCTTTTCTTATTTTTAAAAATGTTCTGAAACCAAAAGTATTAACTAAATTATAACTTACATTTGCAGGATAAAATTCCATTATTGCATAATTTTTATTTTTTATACCGAAAGTACAAATTCCCTGCCCTCTGTTTACATAGTAAGCCCACATAGGAATACCTTTTACCCCGGAAATGCCGGGAAAAAAGCTTGCAAATGTCGGTGCCAAATTATAATTTTCAATAACAAAACTTCCGTCTTGATTAAGATAATACTTAAATTTATTAGACATTGTTTCCTCTTTAATATTAATTATTATTACATGTTTTTAAATTATATAAAGTTTATCTAAAAAAAGATAGACTTTTATTTAATTTTTGAGTGCAATATTAATATTGCACTCAAACTAATCTTCATTACCGATTTTAAAATAATGCTTCCAAAATAAAAAGAGCTTTTCTTAAAATATTTTCTTATCATACTCTTCTAATACAGAAATTTTTTCTTTTTTTATTTCAAAATAAAAAAAGTGAAAAAAATTTAAGGATAAAAAAAAACTAATTGTTTAATATTATCTTTGTTTTAAATCAAAAAAATCTTCTATTCCTAAATAATTACTTACCCATTGATTATATTCTTTCCAATCGCAAAACCTTGTATAAATATTATACTTATTGTTTTCTATAATATCTTTATGGTTAGAATATATTTCAATCATTTTTTCTTTGTTTCCTTTTAATGCTTCCACCATCATACTATAAAAACTTATAATAGCCTGTCTCTGTTCTCCATCATAAGGGTTTAATTCTATAATTTTTCTTAAATATTCATCAACTTGTTCAAAGACATATCTGTTTACATTATCATTTTCTTTTGAATGAACAAGTGTAACATCTAAAGAATGTCTGTACACAAAATACATACCATTTTCATCAAAATTAAAATACTTATATACTTCTTCTTCACTAACATTATTTTTTTCAATATTTATTTTATCACCATATTTTTCTTTAAGTGCATTTGCAAACAACTCAGCAATTGTAATATACAGTTTGATGTCCGGATGTTGATTATCTTTATAAAAATTAAAACCTATTATTTTACCTGAATTATAAACTTTATCAAATATATCAACTAATGTCAGATTATATTTTTTGGCTAAATTTCTTACACACTCTATTTGGTATTTTGTCGGTATTAAATTACTATATAAACAAATACCTTTTATATAATAATCATTTGCTTCTTTTATTTTTCCTGTAAATTCTGCTATTTTACCATATCTGTAATAAATCCAAGATTTATCACTATCTTTTTTTTCTTCTAAATTTCTTAATTTTTCCAATGCTTTTTCATAATTTTTGCTGATTAAGATTTCATCATCAATCCTATTAAATTCTTCTTTATATTGTATATTATCTGCATCTAAATGCGGCATAAAACCGGAATAATTTCCTGCTATCGTAGTAACAAAAGCAATATCCCCAAAATTTTTTGTTGCCATTATTAACTTCTCATATTTAGATTTAAACCCCTCTCTTATATAACTTCTAAATATAGTATTTATCAATTCAAACAATTTACTTTTATAATCTATTAAACAATCTTCGTTTTTCCCGTTATCCCAATCGTTTTTTCCTGCATATATAAAAACTAATCCTTTTCTAAAAGGATGTGTATATCTATATATTAAATATTTCCAATATTGTGTTTTTATATTATCACCGGAATAAGCGATTTTAATAAAATTTATATTTTTATTGTTAATTTTCCCGCCAATAATATAATTTAATATTTTGTAATATGAAATATGTGAAGAATATGGTTCTCCTACCGATGAAGATTCGCCCACAATATAAATATATACTTTGTCATTTGGCAACGGAATGTTTCTTGACAAGGCAGGAATTAATTGCAGCACAGCCTCAATAAATATTAAAGACAAAAATACAACTATAAAAAGAGATATTATCAAAAATACTATTTTTTTTAACATAACAGTATGATTTTATTTTCCAAACACTCTTTTAAAAATAAAATCTACATTTTTAAAGTGAGGTGATAAATCACAATCCCTTCTTATTTCTTTTTCGTTCATATATTTTCTTATTTCTTCATCTTTTAATGCTACTTCTTCCAAACTTATATTTTTTTCTCTTGCAGCAAATGCTAATCTTTGCATAATTGCATAACCTTGTTCTCTTGTTAATCCTTTATCTACCAAAGTTAACAAAAGTGTTCCGGAACAAATAACATCTTGAGTTTTATTTAAATTCTTTTTCATATTTTCAGGATATACATTTAAGCCGCTAAGTAAACCTTGCATTCTTTTTAAAATATAGAAAAGGCCCATTGTTGCATCCGGCAACATAATCCTTTCTGTTGAAGAATGGCTTATGTCTCTTTCGTGCCACAAAGCAATGTTTTCCATTGCGGTTACCGCATAACCTCTTAAAAGTCTTGCAAAACCGCAAACATTTTCGGATATTATCGGGTTTCTTTTGTGTGGCATTGCGGACGAACCTTTCTGACCTTTTGTAAACGGTTCTTCGGCTTCTGCAACTTCGGTTCTTTGCAAATGTCTTATTTCAAGAGCTATTCTTTCAAGGTTAGCACCGACATGTGCAATTGTAGATAAAAATATTGAATGTCTGTCTCTGGGAACAATCTGTGTTGAAACAGGTTCCGGTTTCAAATTCAATTTTTTACAAACATACTCTTCCACTTTAGGACTTAAATGTGCAAAAGTTCCTACAGCACCGGAAATTGCTCCGTAACTAACTGTTTCCAATGCACAGTTTAATCTGTCGAGCGAACGAGAAAGTTCACTATACCAATTTGCAACTTTTAAACCGAATGTTGTAGGTTCTGCATGAACACCATGACTTCTTCCCATTGTAGGAGTATATTTATATTTAAAAGCCAACTTTTTTGTTATTTTCATCAACTCTTTAGTTTCTTTTATAAGAAGCAAACATGCTTGTCTCATTTGAACGGCAAGAGATGTATCTAACACATCGGATGATGTCATACCCATATGTAAAAATCTTGCTTCAGGACCAACGGTTTCAACAACACTTGTTAAAAAAGCTATTACATCGTGTTTAACCGTTTTTTCTATTTCATTTATTCTGTCCTTATTTATTTTAGCTTTTTTCCTTACTTTATCTATTGCAGATTTAGGAACTACGCCTAATTTACTCATAGCTTCCGATGCTAAAATTTCTACTTCCAACATTATTTTGAACTTATTGTCATCTGTCCAAATTGCTTCCATTTCCGGCTTTGCATATCTTGGTATCATACTTTTTACCTTCTTTATTTTAAATTTTCTATTACTTTTTTTATTGCTTGAGGGAATATTATATGTTCTTGAACTAAAACTCTTTTTGCTACATCTTCAGGACTATCCGTTTCATAAACAGGAACTTCGTTTTGAAGAATAATACTGCCGGTATCATAATTTTCATCTACATAATGAACTGTCGGACCGGATTTTTTCTCTTTAGCTTTTACTACTGCTTCATGAACAAAATGTCCGTACATTCCTTTACCACCAAATTTAGGAAGTAATGCAGGATGAATGTTTAATATTCTTGACTTATATTCTTTAACTATTGTATCGGAAATTTTTTTAAGATATCCTGCCAAACATATTATATCAGCACCGGACTCTTTTATCAATTTATACATATTGTCATCGTAATCTTGTTTGTTCATATTCTTATAATCCAATGCTACAGCTTTAATATTTTCTTTTTTTGCTCTTTCAAGACCGTAAGCAGAAGGATTATTAGATATTACAATAACAACTTCGGCAATATCTTTAAGAATTCCTTTTTTTGTTGCATCTATTATAGACTGTAAATTCGAACCGCCGCCGGAAACCAATACCGCTAACTTTTTCATTATATTATTTCCACACCTTTTTTACCTTTTTGAACAAATCCTATAACTTTAGAACCTTTCAAAAATTTATGAACATCTTTTGCATGTTCCGGTCTAACAAATATTGCCATACCGATACCCATATTTAATGTTCTATAAATATCCTTTTCGGGAACATTCCCTTTCTTTTGAATTATGTTAAATATTTCAGGAACTTTCCATGAACCTTTGTTTATTATTACATGTGCATCGTTAGGCAAAATTCTTCCGATTTTATCGTAAAAACTTCCACCGGTAATATGTGCAATACCTACAATTTTATTCTTTTTACCGTTATTGAATTTTTTAAGTGCAGATAAAACTTCTTTAACATATATTTTTGTAGGTGCCAACAATTCTTTTGAATATTTTTTTAACTCTTTTTCGCTAAAAACTTTTCTTATCAAAGAATATCCGTTAGAGTGCGGACCGCTTGAAGGAAGACCGATTACAACATCACCTTCTTTAATATCTTTACCAGTAATTTCTTTACCTTTTTCAATGATACCTACGGCAAAACCTGCCAAATCATATTCTTCACCTTTATAAAAGCTCGGCATTTCTGCAGTTTCTCCACCGATAAGTTGAGCATCGGATTGTTTGCAACCGTCCATAATACCTTTTATAACTTTTTCCGTAAGAGAAACATTTAATTTACCGCAAGCAAAATAATCTAAAAAGAAAAGAGGTTTTGCTCCTACACAAATTATATCGTTAACATTCATTGCAACCAAGTCTATACCAACAGTATCATGTTTGTTTACCAGAAATGCAATTTTTAATTTTGTTCCTACACCATCAGTGGAACTAACTAAATTATATTTTGTATTTTCTATAGGAAAAGCTCCTCCAAAACCGCCAACTTTCGGAAGTTTTTTCTTAAGTCTTTTAACAAGTTCATTTCCCGCATCAATATTTACACCTGCTTTTTGATAAGTAATAGCCATTTTTCCCCCGTAATATATCAATTTGTAATTTACATTTACAGTTTATAATTATAGAATATTTTAATATTAAAAAAAAGACGAAAATTTTATTGACAAAAGATAAAATTTTATAGTATCATAAAGTATCATTTTAAATAGAATATGATGTGGGGGTCACCACCTCGGGTGGCAAATCTTGCGTCATATTCTATTTTTTTTAAGGAGTAAAAAATGAGAGTTAACGGTAAAGACACAGAATTAAAAGGAACAAAAACATTAACCGACTTTTTAAAAGATAACAACTATAATTTAGGAAGAATAGTAATTGAATTAAACGGTGAAATTGTTTCTAAAGATAAATATAACACTATAAATTTAAAAGATACCGATGTTATGGAAGTTTTAACTTTTGTAGGCGGCGGATAGAAAGCGTTCTTTTAAAATTTCTTATTTTCAAGAAAAAAAGCCATTCGTTTGAAAAATTTTAAAAGAACTTAAGGAGATATGTGAATGGAAAATAATGATAAATTAATAATAGCGGGACATGAATTTAATTCAAGATTTATTTTAGGATCAGGAAAATTTTCGTTGGATTTGGTAAAAGCTGCGGTTGAAAGTGCAGGTGCGGAAATCGTAACCCTTGCATTAAGACGAGCAAACACAAAAACCGAATATAACATTTTAGATTTTATACCGAAAACAGTAACACTTTTACCTAATACTTCTGGAGCAAGAACTGCAGAAGAAGCGGTTAGAATTGCCCGTCTTTCAAGAGAGCTCGGATGTGGTGATTTTGTAAAAATAGAAGTTATAAAAGATACAAAGTTTTTGTTACCGGATAACTATGAAACAATAAAAGCAACAGAAATTCTTGCAAAAGAAGGTTTTATTGTAATGCCATATATGTACCCTGATTTAAATGTCGCAAGAGATTTGGCAAATGCAGGTGCTGCAACTATTATGCCTTTAGCTGCACCTATAGGCAGCAATTTAGGTCTTCTTACTAAACATTTTATTAAGATAATTATAGATGAAATAAAGTTACCGGTAATTGTTGATGCAGGAATTGGTTCCCCTTCCCAAGCATGCGAAATAATGCAGGAAGGTGCGGCTGCTATTATGGTAAATACCGCAATAGCAACAGCTAAAAATATAAACGAAATGGCAGAAGCTTTTAAACTTGCAATTATTGCAGGAAGAAAAGCTTATCTTGCAGGGCTTGGCAGAGTACTCAATTTTAAAGCTGAAGCATCCAGCCCTTTGATAGACTTTTTGGAGGACAAATAAAAATGTTTTATAAAAGCATGGAACAAATAAAGTCCGATATGTTGGAACAAGTTTCAAACTTAACAAACGATTATGATTATAATATCTATACGGAAAACGATGTTCAAAAAACATTAAATAAAGAATTGCTTGATATTGAAGATTTAAAAGTTTTGTTATCTCCGGCAGCAACGAAATTTTTAAATTTAATTGCACATAAAGCACAATATGAAACAAGAAAACATTTCGGTTCAAGTATATCCTTGTTTACCCCCTTATACATTTCAAACTATTGTGAAAATCAGTGTACTTATTGCGGATACAATTGTAAAAACAATATACATAGAGGAAAACTTACAATCGAAGAAATAGAAAAAGAATTTAAGGCGATATCTCAAACAGGGCTTGAAGATATTCTTATACTTACCGGCGAATCAAGAACTGCATCAAGTGTAGAATATATCGGTGAAGCGGTAAAACTTGCAAAAAAATATTTTTCTTCCATATCAATAGAAATTTATCCGTTAAATACGGATGAATATAAATATTTATGCCGGTGTGGAGCAGATTTTGTTTGTGTTTATCAAGAAACTTACAACAAAAAAAGATATAAACAATTACATTTAGCAGGACCAAAATCCGTTTTTGAGTACAGATTTTATGCTCAAGAAAGAGCAGCTCTTGCAGGTATGAGAGGTGTATCTTTAGGAATTCTCTTTGGTTTAGATGATTTTAGAAAAGATGCTTTTTCTACTGCTGTTCATGCTTATTTATTACAACAAAAGTTTCCTGATTTAAAAATAGGGTTTTCCGTTCCGAGACTAAGACCTTATATTCATGAACATAAAGAACAAAATCCTCATTATGTAAACGAAAAGCAGTTGTTCCAAGCATTATGTGCTTACAGATTGTTTATGCCGTTTTCGGATATAACAATTTCCACAAGAGAAAGAGCAGGATTTAGAGATAATGTTATAGGTGTATGTGCAACAAAAATTTCGGCCGGTGTAAAAACTTCCGTAGGCGGACACAAAGATGATGCAAAAGGTGATGAACAATTTGAAATATCCGATCCGAGAAGCGTAGATGAAATTGTAGATACAATAAAACAAAAAGGATTGTATCCGGTTTTTAGCAACCATATACGTCTTTGAAATAATTGAAAGGTTGAATATCTTTATGAAAATTATCGGTGTAACAAACAGACTATTATGTGAAAATGATTTTTTTGAACAAATAAAACTTATTTGCAAAAAAAATATTTATGCTTTAATTTTAAGAGAAAAAGACTTGGACGATAAAACTTATGAAGAGTTTGCAGTTAAATGTAATGACATTTGCACTAAAAACAATGTTTTATTTTTTATAAATACAAAAATAAATATTGCACAGAAATTAAAGATTAAAAACATACAAATTTCATTTAAAGATTTTTTAGACAATACAAATACTTTAAATTTGTTTGATAATATTGCTATTTCAATACACTCATTAAGTGAAGCACTAATCATAGAAAAAGTTGTTGAACAAACAAAGCAAAATACCTTTCTTATTGCCGGTCATATTTTTGAAACTGATTGTAAAAAAGGATTAAAACCAAGAGGAATAGAGTTTTTAAAAGAAATTTGTAATAATGTAAAAATTCCTATATTTGCAATCGGTGGAATAAATGAATCAACCATAAAACAACTAAAAGATATAAATATTGAAGGTGTTTGTTTGATGTCCGGACTTATGAAAAATTGAAGGGTTAAAAGGTTTATTTTAACTGTTTATATTTGTTAATCAATATTAAAAGAAAGCCAAAGGGAATAATCAAATATTTTACGGTTTGTTTGGTCTTAAACAGGTTAAATGCTAAACTATTACCAATATTACAATTTGTAAAAAATAAACAAAAGCTGCAAAGCAAAATAAAACAATTAATATTTGTGTAATAACAGAATAATTACTCATATCATAAAGAAAATTAGCCCATAAATTTTCTAAATAATCGTCCATTTCCATTTTATTCCTCTATTTTAAAAATCCATTAATTATTTGTTCTTCCGCTTCCTTTTCAGTTAAACCAAGAGTCATTAATTTTATAAGTTGATCACCGGCAATTTTACCGATAGCAGCTTCATGAATTAATGCAGCATCTATATTATTTGCTTCAAGTGACGGTATTGCCAAAATTTTACCTTCATCCATAATTATTGAGTCACATTCCGTATGCCCGCTGCAACGATTATTACCGGTAAGTTTAACTTCAAACTTTTGGTAAGATTTTTCTTTTGCTACCGATCTTGATACAATATCCGCATTTGAACCTTCACCATCTAAAGTAACAGTATACCCGCTTACGGCTTTTTGATCAGAATGAGTTAAAAGTCTTTCTCTTACAACAAGTTTTGCACCTTTATTAAGTTTTGCAGTTGTTTGTCTGTTAGTATTATCTACACCTTTAATTTGAACCATTTCCATTTCCATGAAACTGTTGTCTTGCAAATAAACTTCGGTTCCGGGATTTAAAATTCTTTTGCCTTTTCCCGTGCCTGAACCGAAATGTTTTTCAACATACTTTACTTTAGAATTTTTACCTACATAAAACCTGTGTATTCCGTCATGTTGAGAATCCTGGCTGCCGCAATTATCTATTCCGCAGCCCGCAACTATAACAACATCACAGTTTTCACCTATATAAAAATCGTTATAAACAACTTCTTTATATCCGCTGTCACTCAAAACTACCGGTATATGAACACTTTCGTTCTTAGTGTTATCTTTTATTCTTATATCTATTCCGCTACCTTCTGTTTTTGTTTGTATGTCAATATTAGCTGTTGTATTTCTCCCTGCAAGTTTACCGTTAGCTCTAAAGTTATATGCTCCCATAGGAACATCATGCAAATCGGCAACTTCTTCTATTAATCTTTTTTGTATTTCGTTCATTTTTTCCATGACATTGATGCTCCCTATGCTAATTTTTTACAAGTCATAACAGCAGATTCCGTCCCTAAAATTTTAGGTAAAATTTCTTCTCTTGAACCATGCATACTTACAACTCCGTTAGACAGCACTATAATTTCATCCGCAATATTTAAAATTCTTTCCTGATGAGAAATAACTACTATAGTACCATCTTTAATATCCTGACTCATTGAATTAAATATTTTTATTAAGTTTTGAAAACTCCACAAATCTATTCCCGCTTCCGGTTCATCAAAAATTGAAAATTTAGGTTGTTTTGCAAGAATAGTTGCTATTTCAATTCTTTTAAGTTCTCCACCGGACAACGAATTATTCACTTCTCTTCTTATATATTCACCTGCACACAAACCTACTTTACTTAAATAATTACATGCCTGTTCCAAACTTAAAGAACCTTTTGCTGCTATCTTTAATAAATCATAAACCTGTAATCCTTTAAATTTTACAGGCTGTTGAAATGCATAACCTAAACCTATTTTTGCTCTTTCGGTAATATTTAAGTTTGTAATATCTTTACCATCAAACAAGATTTGACCTTTTGTAGGCAACAATATACCGCTTATTATTTTTGCAAGTGTGGATTTCCCACTACCGTTATGTCCGGTAATAACAATAAATTTTTTATCTTCAAATTTTAAATTTATATCTTTTAATATTTCTTTTTCTTGTCCGTTTATAATCACTTTAAAAGTAATATCTTTTAGTTCAAGCATTGCATTCTCCAAAAATTGTTATTAGTATTTTTATATTTTAGCAATATAATATTTTTAAATAAAGCATTTTAACGATAAAGTAAACAAACATATTTTTTTCTTTTAATTATTTAAGCATAATAACCTTATACATAAAAAAATAGGTTATAATCAAAAAAATTATAACCTATTTTTATTATATAAAAGATATTATAATACATCGTTTGCAGTTAAGAATAATGATTGCGATAGAGCATTAAAAAAGTTTTGGTATGCCAAAGGTTCCGTAACTGTTTTATTATTTTGTTCAGCATTTGCTCTAACTATACATTTGCTACCTTGTAAACGAACGGTAACTGTCATATTGGTTTTGTTCGTAAAAGAATAACCGGACACCGTTCCTAATGATTCATCTGCTTTTTCAATTATAAAGCCCAAATCCTGCATAGTTGCAATAACATTTCTTAAAACATTATTTTTATCTTTTGTATCAAAAGATTTTGTTTGATAATTTCTTGTTTGAACTTGAGACTCTTGAGTATCAACTGCACCGATAGTTGTACAAGCAGGCATAAAAGCCAAGCAAAAAAACAAACCTATAATAGCAATATTTTTCATTGTATTTTTCTCCTTATATACCGTTAGCCGTTAAGAATACGGATTGAGATAACTTATCAAAAAATTGTTGATAAGTTTTTGTATCGGAAATTTTTTCAACTTTAAAAAGATTTCCTTTGTTATCCCAACTCTTTCTTGTAAACAATACTCTTACTTTTATTGTTTTTTCTTTAGTAGGAGTTGTTACAATATTTACATAAAATTTTTGAACATCTTCGTAAGTCGTTTCACTTTTATCTACTGCCATAGACAAAATAGATAATGTCGCAAGTGCAACTTTCCCTGCTTTACTTGTAACATCACTGTTTTTTTCAGCTGTTATTAACCCAAGATTGACATCAGACTCTTTTATTGAATATCCTAAATCTTGCAATACTTGTGCAGATGCAGTTAAAAGTTCTTTTTCATTTTTAGTATCAAATACTCTTGTTTCTATACTTCTTCTTTCCAAATAATCTTTATCAAGAGTATATAAATTTTGTTGTGTATTTACACAACCTGAAAATAAAACTACAACTGTTAAAAAGAATAATATTTTTTTCATAGTTTATTAAAAGCTTGAGGTTCTATACGAAAAATCTCTAACTTTTCCCTCATTATCAAATTTTATTATTATTGTTAATGTTCTTTGAGAAGTACTTGTTTTATTTTTGTCCGAACTTGCACCTACAACTACAAGCCATACACCTTTAGATGAAGATGATGAATCAATTTCAGTTGATATTTTATCATAAACCCAAACTTCTCTTCTTTCTTCATCTGTTGTTACGATGTTAGGTGAACCCAAAACTTCAACAACTTGTGCGGAAGTCATACCGATTTTTACTTCTCTTTGAACTTTACCTACACTTATGTTATCTGGTTTTGTAGTATCTGCACTTTTTTGGCTTGATGCACAAGATACAATAAATAAAGCACAACTTAACATACAAACTAAACTTAATAATTTTTTCATATTTTCTCCTTTTTATATTTTTATTTTCATGCTGTTTAAATTATAGAATATTTAGAGAGAAAAATAAAGGAAAGATGCAAGGTTATCAGGTTATTAGGTTATGGGGTTATGGGGTTATGGGGGTTATGGGGGTATGGGTTAAGTAACAACAAAAAAATGATTGGATTACCTTGTTTTATTCGTAATGGCAATAAAAAACGGGAAGATAAAATTTATCTTCCCGTTTTTATTATTGTTATAGATCCCGTATCAAGTACGGGATGACACCGCTATCGCGGTTATAAGGTTAGAAATTGAATTTATAACCAACTTTTACAGCCAATGCAGAATATGTTATATCTCCTGCCAATTCTTCTCCAAAACCTTTAAATTTCTGTTTTCCTTTATCTTGGAAATAAACAAGTTCAAACATAAAATTTTCTTTTATTGTTGTACCTACACCGATTCCCCAACATATACCGTTTGAATCTACTTCAACCCAATCAGAATCTACACTTCCAATACCATAACCGATTTGAACTAAAGGATAAACATTGTTGAAAATATCGTTTCCTGTTTCAAATACATATTTTGCTTGAGCATAAATATTTGTAAAACCTACTTTTGTCCCTCCTGCGTTATCACCTTTAACTTTTGCATTGAAAATGTTGTTTATACCGGCACCGATTGCCAATTCCGGCATTACATAATAAAAGAAATCTACTTCAGCCAAAAATGCAGATTCAACATCATCAGTGTCTTCGTCTCCGGCAATTTTAGGCATAAGTGTTAAACCAGCCTTAATGTCCAAATCCATTTGACCTTCTTCTGCTGCAAATGCAGGTACTACAGGTAATACTAATGCTGCTACCAACAACAATGCTAACAAACTTTTTTTCATCTACTTCCTCCCTTTTTTATTTTTTTCAATTTGATAGTTAATTCTATCAAATTTCTATTATACTTTACAATAATAAATTATCTTTTGCCTTTTGCTTTCAATTAAAACTTGTATCTTACTCCCAAGTTACCGCTAAAACCGCTTCTGTCTCCGCCTCTGCCTGTAACCTGTGCATAGCAACTCCAAACCGTCCCTATAAAATCTTTATTTACACCTATACCATACTCAACATAACCGTCAATTTTGTCCGATTCCAATTCTATATTGCCTACTGTTGCTTTAGGTTTAGAACCTACATTCAAAACATAATCATTGACGTAGACGGTGGAATTCATGTAGACACCGTCGAACTCGAGATAATAGTTTACAGCGGATTT
>JAFXOB010000067.1 GCA_017529005.1 Elusimicrobiota bacterium | reverse complement strand
TTTCTGCAAAATCTATAAAGTTAAATAAATCTCTACAAGAGGAATGCATAATAATAGTTGCCATATCTAATGAAGTCTTAGAATTATTTATGACTCTGTATTTAGATAATAACTCTAAACTATTAATTAACTGTTCAAATTTTGCACCGGAACGAATATTTTCGTAAACACTTGGTGTAACGGAATCAACAGAAATAACTATATCTGTATTTGTTTTTGTAATAACATCCGCCGTTTTTTCATCTATTAATAAACCATTAGTCATAATACTTTGAACCACACAATTTTCATGTGCCAAAATTAACAACTCTAAAAAATTAGGATACAAAAATGCTTCTCCACCCTGCCAAAGAATTCTTTCCATATATTTCATATTATTTTTAATACTTTCCAATGTTTCTTTTGGTAATTCCCATTTTATTCTGTCATTAACACACATTTTACATCTAAGATTACACTTATTTGTTAAAACCACTTGAATATCTCTTGGTTTTGATTCTAATATAGGCTTTCTTTGAAAGATCTCCAATTCATTTAAAATTCTATTTCTTATTTTTATTGACATTATATCATTATAATCAAATTTTGAAGAAAGAAAATCATTGCATATACATAACAACTTTTCATCATTCATAAAATTTAAATTTTTAATAAAATCTAAAACAAAAAAAGAAGGATTATAATCTTTAAAATATTTACTTACTATATTCTCTAAGAAAACAAAAATATTATTATTAACCATAATTTCCCTCCCATAAACAATGAATATTGTATTTTAAGAAAATTTAAATTTTTTAATTTATTTTTTACTAATATATACAATAATAATTCTAAATTTTATTCTTGTAGTTTTCTTTCATTATCAATAAAAAATTGTTATATCTAATCCAATTCTAATAACTCACACTAAGGCATCTATCACACATTTGTTTATTATCTTGTGTTGAACATTTTTTTCGTATATCTATAATACTCTTTCCATTCCAAATGTCACAAAAATTTTGAGTATTAATATTGCCAATATACAAACTTTCTCTACATATAGGATCCGGATAACATCTGCCATCCGCCCTCACAAACAAATGTTTCCAAGGTGCATAACAAATATTTTCTGTATTATTGCCTTTTTTTTGTTCTTTCTCTTTTTGTTCCATCTCTTTTACTTTGTTTATATTCTGTTCTTTCCTATTAAAATTTAAATGTTTAATAATAGGTATTTGATTAACTACTTCTATATTGTTATTTTTTAATTCTCTTTCTAGCCGTTCCAATAATTTATATATTTCGCCCATATACGAATTATATTCTTTTAATGTTATACCATCATCTGTTTCAAAAAAAATATTTTCATGTTCAAAAAAATCATTATTAAGCCATCTATATAATGGAGTTATATAACATAGATCTACTTTATTATCTGTACAAAATCTTGACAAACATTCCAACTCCTTATAATTTGTTTTCATTATAATTTTTTGTAACTGCAACTTATTTTTTTGAGTTCTATATAAATTAAAAAATTTTATAAAATCTAAGGCATTTTCTAATCCGTCAATTCCTCTAATATATTTATAAACCTCTCTGTCAAAACTATCAATCGATACCTTAAAAGAAACTTCCATTTCTATTAATTTTCTTAAAAGAGCTTTATCCCAATTTATACCGTTTGTTATTATCAATTGTTTTACACCATGATTATAAGCAATTTTTGCCAATTCATAAAACTTATCATACAAATGAACTTCGCCGCCTATCCAAGAAACAGAATTTAAATATGGAATTATATTCAATATATTCTTAAAACCAACATCGGACAATGACCATGGTATATCATAACGACTATTACACATTCTACAACGAGAATTACATTTATTTGTTACTGCAATTTCCGCTAATATCGGATAGGATTTCAAAATCAACTCTTTTCTGGAATATGCAAGTTCACTATCCAACATGTTTCTAATATTTATATCATTATTTTTTATAGTATTCGACAATTTTTTATACAAATCCAAAGATATTCGGAAATGAGATTGCTTCATTTCGCAAAAAATTCTTTTCAATAAATCTTTTAAATAAAAAATATATTTATCATACTTTTTATATTTTTCAAAGCCATTTAATTTAAAATAAAATTTTATAGAAGAATCTATATCTTTTATGTTAAATTTTTCTTTATCTTCTTCTTCTTTTATAAAATTACCAAGAGTATCATCTATTACTTTTCCTCGATATTCCTCTTGTAAAAGGGCTTCCTTCTCGATTATATTGATAACTTGTTCGTATTGTTTGTTTTTTGTTAAAACATCAATTAACTCTACTATTATTTTTTCTCTGTCTTTTATATCAAGTTTAGAAAATCTAACTTTCTTTAGTTCTTCAATAAAAACGCAATATTTATTTTGATATAAAATAGATTTTAAAAAACCAATTAATGCATATTTGTTATATTTATTTATTTCCAATACATTGACAAAGCATTCTTCTGCTCTATCAAAATTTTGAAGTCCTAAAAAATTTTGACCAAACTCTAACAAAACTTCTTCATCAAAAGAGACTCTTTCTTTATGTATTTGTTCCAACAGTTCTCTTGCTTTATTATATTTCCCTTCAAAATTATATCTTTGAATAAGTTTCAACTTTTCTCGATCTTTTTCCATAAAAGCACCTATAAATATTTTATAATACCGGGTTTTTTAAAAAAGTTTCAAGTATTCTGCCATTTCTACAATCAATAGAACACTTATTATCAAATCCATTATTAATAATATTTTTTCTTATACTCAATTGTTGCTCATTATTCCATATTTCTTCTAAAGAATTTTCATTAATATTACCCAAAATTATATCATTACAAAAACAACCATTTCTAACATATCCTCCTGCATCAATGTATAGACTTTGCCAAGGAATATAGCAACAAAATTTTTTTTCTTTTTCAAAAATTTTAGTATCACACTTTTTATTACAACCAAACTTTGTTTTATTATCATTATTATCAATTTTATTATTTTCAACTTTTTTATCTATGTCATTACACTTTGGAAGCCATGCCTCATAAAAAATATTATCTTCCTTAAACTTAAATTTTAATTCTTCAGATATATCACTTATATATTTAAAAACTTCTCTTTTGTTTTCATGAAATAATAAATTTTCATCAATACAAGTTTCTTCTCCAAGTGTATTAATATACACATGATTAAATCCAAATTCCTTTACAAAGTCATATAAATTCATAAATTGTTTATAATTACTTTTCATTATAAGAAACTTTATACCATATTTTATATTTGAATTTGTTTTATCTTTAAAATTTTTGAACTTTTTTAAATTATTTATTAATTTATCGAAATTTCCGCCGCAATGTATTTTTTCATACACATCCTTCGTAAGTCCGTGTACCGAAAAATTTATTTCCATATTTGAAGACATTATTTGTTCTATTCTTTTGTCATCCAATAATAAACCGTTTGTAGATATTATTTGTCCCAAATTATATTTTTTTGCTTCATTTATCAATATATCAATTTTGTTATAAAAAAAAGGTTCTCCACCATGCCATAATATAGTTTGTATTTTTGGCATAAAAGAGACTATTTCTTCTATTTTTTTGTCCGGAAATACCCAACATTTTTGTGGAATATGACACATTTTACATCTAATATTACAATCACTTGTTAAAGATACTGTCAACATTCTAGGGAATGATTTTAGTATGACTCTTTTTTCTATAATTTCAAGTTCATTCAAAACAATATTTTTAATTGATGCATCTTCTATACTTTCAATATATTTGTTTAAAACATATATTATAATTTTGATTTTTTTTAAATTTAATACTTTTTTAAATTCTATCAACTGTTCATATAAATATTTTATAACAAATGAAATCTTATTTTGTAAAAACAGTTTATTTGCATAAAAACATAAATCATTATAATCTCCAAGCATACAACTTATTTTCAACATAGCCTCACAAGCAAAATAATTATTTGAATCTATTTTTAAAATAGTTTGAAAATAAGATTTTGCATTTTCGTAATTATTTTCTCTTAATAAATCTTGACCAACATTTAATATTTTTTCTATATTATTTTCCATATTTTTGTAAATATTAAAATTTACTATTGCACTTATATTAAAACAAAATTTATTCTCTCAAAAATCTACCTATTTCACCCGTATTCATGCAAAAAGTTTCACAATGTTTTCTTATAGTATTATTTTTATATTCGTTTCCAAAAAGAATACATTTTCTAAACATCTGCATAGATTTGGAATTCCATAAATTTTCATAATCCAAACTTGTATCATCAGTATTACATTGACTTTCCGGCCTTATACCATTTTCTCCTATATATAATCTTTTCCAAGGAGCATAGCATAATAATTCAACCTCATTATTTTGAACCCTATTACCAATATTTTGAAGATTGTTTCTTTGTTTTTTATTATCATTAAGCATAGGTTCTATGGTAGTTTCTATTTTAATTAAACTATTTATTTTATTATTTTTTTTCATTTTTTCTATAGTATCAAAAGCAACTCTTGTTTCAAATTCACTCAATTTATGTTTATCAAAATACAGATGAGGATAAAAAATTATTTCGTTAAAACCATATTCTACGGCAAAATTTATAATATCATTCAAAAATTTTATATTTTGTTTCATAACAACTACTGACATCTTCAAAGAAAAAGCTTTATTATCTTTATATTTTAATCTGATTGTTTTTATAAATTTCAAATTTTCTATAAGTTTGTCAAAAGAAGCACCTACTCTTATACTTTCGTAAAGTTTTTTTTCTACAGCATCTATTGATATCGTTAAACAAACTTTATTTTGAATAGCAAGTTCCATAAATTCGCGGCTCAATAATAGCCCATTTGTAATTATTGATTGATGACATTTGTTTCTAATAGCTTCTCTAAATAAATTAAAAAAATTTTTATACAAAAAGATTTCACCACCATGCCATGTTAATTGTTCTGCATATTGCATTAATTCTAATATTTCATCATAAAATTTTTTAGGCAATTCCCATATTTTCTTATCTTGAACACACATAATGCAATTTATATTACATCTGTTTGTAACAACAACATGTAAAAATCTAGGTTTAGATTTTAATATAATTTTTTTATTTAATATTTCATATTCATTTAGTATTATATTTTGTTTTTTCTTATCAAACAAAAAACAAACATCTTTTAACAAATTATATATTCTCATAAATTCATCTTTTAAACCTAATTTAACGTATGAATTCATTTTATTTATAAGTTTATCAGAATACAAATCTATATACTCAAGTTTATTTATTTTTTTTGCCGTTTTTATTATGAAGTCATAATCATATTCATTATCTGCAACCTTTAACAAACCTTCCAAAGCATAAATATTTTGTGAATCAAATTTAATAACTTCTTCAAAATATTTTTTTGCTTCTTCATGTTTTCCCATACCGCAAAGACATTGTCCCATTTCCAACATAAATTCATTTTTCAATAAAACATTATCCGTTATCTTTCCTATAGCAGAAGATAACAAATTATAAGATTCTTTAAAATTACCATTAACATTATATCCCTTAATTTGATTCAATAAAGAATTTATATCTTGATTCATAAATATACCTTTTCATTATTACAAAAGTTTTAAATGGAAATTTACTATTCTTTTTTTTATACAATTATCACTGCACAAATCTTTATAATCATTATTAATTATTTTTTTTCTATAATATTGCATTTGTGTGTTATTCCATATTTCATTTATTGAACAATCTTTTAAATGCCCGACATTTTTTAAAATTGAGCATTGGCAATCCGGTCTGACAGAGCCATCAAAATCAAGTGTTAAACTATACCATGGTAAATGACACAACATATTTTTATTTTCATTGTTGCATATTATTTTACTATTATAATCTATACTTTCTTTTGAATCTATAGTAATTCCATTTTGTATATTATAATTTAAATTTCGTTTAGTATCATTTATATTATATTGCTCATTTATTTCTTTTTCAATATAAATCTTTTTATTTTTAATATATTGTTTATAAAAGCTTCCTTTATCTTCATATTCTTTTATTTCTATTTCACTTAATCTCTTTGTTTTTAATCTGCTTTCTACCCTAATTCCATATTTTTTCGCCTTTTGTTCAACTAACATCATTTGATACGATAAAATTTTCATCTCTATTTCATCTTTATCATTAAAAAAATCTTGTTGTTTTTTTATTACAACATCAGAAATAACATTATCTTTAGGTACAAAATCTAATTGCATAAAACAAATAAAATCAAATTTATATTTATATGCAAAATCAACGAAATCAGATAATTTATAATAATTTTCTCTCATAACAACTACATTCATATTTAAAATCATTTTATTTTCAATTTTATTTCTCTTATCTAATAACATCTGCAAATTATTTGTTAATTTTTCAAAACTACCGCCAACTCTGATACTTTCATAAGTTTCTTTACAAACACCATCTATTGAAATTGTAAGTTCAACATTATTAGTAACAATTAAATTGATAATTTCTTCATTTGCCAGTTGAAAGTTGCTAATCATACTTTGTCTGAGATTTTTATATTTTGTTGTTTGTTTTAACATATCTTTAAAATAAGGCAGCAACAATATTTCTCCACCTTGCCACATAACTCTTTCTAAATATGGAAATAATTCTATAATTTCATTTAATCTGTCTTTCGGCAATTCCCATTTACTTCTACTTGTCATACACATAATACAACGGATATTACACTTATTAGATAATACTACCATCAAATTTCTCGGTTTACTACTTAAAATCGTTTTCTTGGAAGCTATTTCATACTCGTTTAAGAATTTATTTTTAAAGAATTTATTTTTTGTTATTTTCTCTCTGTTTTTTTCATATAATTCTATAGTACAATCGTACAATCCCATGTAATTATATGCTTGAGATAAAAAGCATAAAACTTGCCCATTTGAAGGATCATCTTTTAAAATTTTTTTATAATTTGCTATCAAGTCCTGATAATTTCCATTAAAATTATAATTCCCGGGAAATCTATCATACATTTCATTTTCTATTATATTTCTTATTTTATTAGTTTCTTCTTTATACTTGCTATCTTTATCGTATATCGTATCTAATATATCTAAAGCTTTTTCATATTGATGATTACTTCTATACACTTTTGCCAATATAATCGAACATATTATTAATTGTTCACCTACACTATTTTTTACAACATATTCTAAATATTTTAATGCCTCTTTGAAATTATTTTTATTTATATAAGCATTAGCAATTTCTAAATTTACGGCAACTTTGATTTCATTATTTATATTAGAATTTTTCACTATAAACAAATATTCTAATGCTTTATCATTTTTTTCAATAAGTCTATATATTTTTCCTATTTCTAAAAAAATAAATTCTTTATTGTTATTTTCTTTATGATCTGCAGCTAATAAATAAAATTTAAGTGAATTTTCATAATCACAAATATCAAAATATGTTTTGGCTATTTCAAGCAAAACAGAAAATTTATTTTCTTTTTTTTCATAAAATCTATATAACAAATTTGATAATTTTTTTTCTTTGCTCATCAATATATAATCCTTAATTTTGATTGTAATAAAGAACCGTCAAAACAAAATTTTCTACAACAATCTTCAATATCTCCATTAATCATTTTTTCTCTTAATATTCTAATTTTATCACTATTCCATATTTCTTTTATACTATTTTTTTCAATATCTCCAATAACCAAATTACCGCCACAATTACAATTAACTTTTACAAAACCCAAAGCATCTACAAATATTTTTTGCCAGGGAGAATAACAAAAATATTTTAATTTATCATTTATTAACTGATTATTATGAATACTCACAATATTTTTATAATATTCCGTTTTATTCACACAAACACATTTCTTTACAATATCTTTTTCTTCTTTTATTTCTACATTAGTAGGGCTCTTCGGCAGACAATTTTCTATTTCTATATTATATTTTTCAGCTAACTCAATAGTTTTCTTATACTTAGAAAACAAATCAGTTTTATTGTTGAAAATACCTGTTTCCATATAATTTGTTTCCGGAGTAATTGTAATATAATCAAAATTATGTTTATGTGCAAATTCAACAAAGTCAACAATTTGATCATAATTATCTTTCAAAACAACACTGCACATTCTTATTTTACTTCTAGTTTTTATTTTGGATTTCAGATTATTTACTAAATTTATATTTTCCAATAACTTATCAAAACTTCCACCAATTCTTATCTTCTCATAAATTTCTTTTGTTATTCCGTCAATAGATATAGATAAATCTACATCTGCTTTTAATAATTTTTCTATAATTTTTTTATTTAGAAGCAAACCGTTTGTAGAAATTATTTGTTGAATATTATATTTATGAGCTTCATCTAATAATTGTTCAAAATCTTTATATAAAAAAACTTCTCCGCCAAGCCAATTTATTCGTTCAATATAAGGCATTAATTCAATTATTTCATTCTTACTTTTTTCCGGCAATTGCCATTTTTCATATTTTATACTATTACACATTTTACACTTTAAATTACAATTTGTAGTTAATGTAACTTCTAAAACTCTGGGATAAGTCTTCAACTCTGTTTTTCTATTAAATATTTCATACTCGTTATATACTATGTTTCTTAATCTGTTTTTAATATTCGGGAAAAAACTTTCTATTTCTTTCATTTTTGAAAAAACATATTCAAATTTAAAATCCAATAAAAGAGACTGTATTTTCTTTAGCAAAATATTTGATACATCTTTTAAAATATCATAAGAATAATCTTTTATTGTTTGTTTAAATAATAATGCTAAAATCAGTATTGAATCTAAAGATAAATCTATTAAATAATGTGCTTGCAATTGAATTTTTATAATATTGTTATATATATTTTTAACATCATCTTTTATAACAATATTTCTTAAATTCAAAATTATCGTATCTATTTTATTAAATTGCCTTTTATGTGAATATATTTTAAAAAATAAATCTATCAGTTCGGGATGAGAATAAATTTGATTATAAAAATTATCTAAAACCAATTCTGCTTCATCATATTGTTTATTATTTATATAAATTTTTGATAGACTTATTGAAACATTGATATTTAAAGGTTGTAATTTATTTGATTTTTGAAGATTAATAAGAGCTTTTTCAATATAATTTTTCGATAAATAA
Organism: Elusimicrobiota bacterium; assembly: GCA_017529005.1. Taxonomy (GTDB): domain Bacteria; phylum Elusimicrobiota; class Endomicrobiia; order Endomicrobiales; family Endomicrobiaceae; genus Ruminimicrobiellum. The sequence continues at coordinate 683 of JAFXOB010000067.1, read as the reverse complement.
TATTGAGCCAACTCAAATAATACATTTGCATTCCCGCTATAAATATCTTTACCTAAATCTATAAATTTATCTATTTCATCAACATTAAAAACTTTAGCTATCTTAAATAATAAATCATAAGAATCAATATTAGTTTTATCTTTAACCAAAATATTCTTTAATATTACACTAGATTCAAATAAGTTTCCATTGCAATAGAAAGTTTGTGCTTTATTAAAATCAAAAATAAAATTATTGTTTACATTATTTACCATTAATTTTCTGTTATTTATCCTCAACAGGTCTGCATAATTTATTTCTTATTTGTCCGGAAATACACTCCGGTTGACATAAATCCATAAAATTGTTATTTGCAATTTTTCTTCTATACATTTGCATTGCTTCATTATTCCACATTTGTGCTAAAGAATAATCTTTTGTATGTCCAATCCATTTTGTACATATTGCATAAGGTCTTACCTGACCATCATTATCTAATAATAGTCTTTGCCATGGTGCATAACAAATCATCCTATTATTTTTTTTATCATTTTGTTTCTTACTGTTTTCACTATTTTCTTTTATCGGTTCTTTTTGTATATATTTTAAGTGGTTTTTCTTTTTTTATCAAATATCTAAAATATGGGTTTGTTGAATATTTTCCAACTTCTATATCAAATCTATATACAAAACCTTCTGTTCTT